>SXSS01000133.1 GCA_005792145.1 Planctomycetia bacterium
AACTTATGTTTTTCCAACCGTGACTTGTTCGACATGACCTGAGGCGATTTTGGCATGGCCGCTGCCAAGTTCGCCAATTGGATCTGGAGGCACGATGTCAACTTTCTTTTCTCCAAGCTTCGCATCGCCAGCGAGAACTCGTGCTTCAAATGTCTTGCATTCAAGCAGAAGTCGAGACATGATTTCTTCCTCTGGCACATTCGCAACTCGTGCGCCTTGGACATAAATGATTCCACGGCGATCTCCAGCGAATACTGCGACATCAGCACCTTCAGCTTCGCCAGGTCCATTGACAATACAACCCATAACCGCAACCTTGATTGGCAGTTTGATCTCCGGCATCAGCACGCGTTCGACTTCTTTGACGAGCGTGAACAAGTCGACTTGAATGCGCCCGCAAGTTGGACATGCGATCAGGTCGATGCCTTTGCGCTCGCGCTTTCCCAAGCAGTAGAGCATCTCGAAAGCATCCTTGACTTCGTCGATGTGATCGCTTGCATAGGAAATGCGCACCGTATCGCCGATTCCGTTGGCGATCAGCGATCCAAGTGCAACAACGCTGCGAATCGCGCCTGAATCTTTCGTGCCCGCATGGGTCACTCCAAGATGCAGCGGGTAGTCAAAGCGGGCGGCTATTTCGGTATAGATGTCGATGACCAACGCGGCATCCATGCTCTTGGCGCTCAATACGACTTGATGAAAATCGCGTGCCGCGAAAATATCAAGATATTCCTCGAGCTTGGTGATCATCAATGCCAATAAATGTCCAGAGCGATGATCGGCGAAGTATTTCCCGAGTTCCTCCATGCGTCGCTGCTTGTCTTTGCGCTCGATGATCGAGCCTTCATTGACGCCGACACGAATTGGAATGCCTCGTTCCTTGCATGCATCGATGACCGAGTTCACCTGATCACGATCGCTGATGTTTCCAGGATTGAGCCGAATCTTGTGTACGCCAGCTTCGATCGCTTCAAGAGCGCGTTGATAATGAAAGTGAACATCTGCAACGATGGGAACTTTTACTTGCGGAATGATGGACTTGAGTGCCTCCGTGTCTTTGCGCTCTGGCACAGCCACGCGCACGAGTTCCGCTCCAGCGGCGTGATAGCGGTTGATTTCGGCAACGCAGGCGTCGATGTCGTGGGTATATCCAGCGCACATTGTTTGCACTGCGATCGGTGCGCCGCCACCAATTGCGATGCGTCCAGTTCGGTCATCTCCCACCAATATTTGGCGAGTTTTTCGTCGAGGTTCCATCAATACATTGTACGCAATTTGCTCGACAGAATGGAGGTTATTTCATACTCTTCTGCGCACAAGGAGGTTTCGCACATGTCCAAAGCCGTTCTATCTGCACAGCCAGTGGTCGCTTGGGTTCGAACCCGTTTTTCTGTGATGATGTTTCTGCAGTATGCAATTTGGGGAGCGTGGTTGCCGCTGCTGTGGCCATATTTGTTCAATGTGCGCAAGTTCACCCCTGTGGAGATTGGATACGCATTCAGCATCGGGGCAATTGGAGCGATTGTCGCGCCATTTGTGGCTGGTCAACTTGCTGATCGATACTTCAACACTGAAAAATACCTTGGAATCAGCCATATTCTTGGCGGAATTCTTGTCTTTCAACTGGCGTCCGTTGAAAGTCTCAGTGCATTCCTGATCTTCAGCTTGATCTACAGCATTGTCTATTCGCCGACGCTCTCGCTGACCAACTCGATCACCCTGAATCATATCGACCGTGATAAAGACTTTGGGAAGGTTCGATTATGGGGAACGGTCGGTTGGATCGTTGTCGGAATCACCATGGGGCAGGCGTTGCTCTATAACCACACTCCAAGCACGGGTACGCCACAAGAAATCGCTGCCGCACAGTTTGCGGGAATGGCTGGAGCATTTCGGCTTTCAGGTTTCTTGGGAGTTCTGATGGGGATTTATTGCCTCACACTGCCCGCGACTCCGCCATCAAAGGGCAAGCAGAAAAATGCGACATTTGAGGCGCTCTCGAGTGTGAAGTATCAACCGTTGATCGTGCTCTTTCTATTGGCAGTCCCTATTTCGTGTCTCCATCAGTTTTATTTTGTGCACACATCTGGATTCGTCGGCGCATATCAGGCCGCTGCTGGCGAAGATTCTTTCACGAAGTTTGTGAACAACATCTTTGGAGTTGGTGGCGGTGGATTGATGACAATCGGTCAAATGAGCGAAGTCATTGTTCTTGCGTTGATCCCAATGTGGGCGGTGAAGTTTTCGCGCAAGACGCTGCTGGCAACAGGCGTGGTGGCATACGGACTGCGCATGTTCCTCTTTGCATTTTCGACGCAAATTGCAGCGATTCTTGCAGTTCCAGAGGCTGTCGTACTGATCACTGGCATCGCGCTGCACGGATTCTGTTTCGGTTGTTTCATCTTTGTGAGTTACATGATTGTCGACGAGGAAACCTCCGACGATGTTCGAGCGAGCGCGCAGAGTTTGTACAACATGGTCATTGTTGGATTTGGAATCATCGTCGGAAGTCTTGTTGCTGGTCGGGTTGCCGAGTGGGCAACTATCGATGGCAAGATGGAATATCAACGACTGTTCGGCGTGCCGATGTATGTCGCACTGGGATGCTTGATCGCGCTGCTTTTGTTTTATGACTCGAAGTCAGGAAAGCGAGCAGCGCTGTTGAGATCCTTGCACTGATTGAACAAACGGGGAAAATCAACCGGCCTTGGCGATCGCCGATTGTTCTCGTGTGAATTCCGGGTGGATTGCAAGTTCCTGAACACCTCCAGGAAGTGCGAGCAATTCGATTGGAGTTCCTTCTGGAATGGCCGTGCCATCGTGGCGTGTCACGACGATTTTTGTAAATCCTTTGAGGTGTTTATCGAGCGCCTTCTGCAGTTCTTTCTGCTTGTCTTCTGGAAGTTTGGCGAAACTTTCTCTTCCGCGACACTTTGGAAATCTGCTGCATCCAAGCCACGCTCCGCGTTTTCCGTCACGAAGATTCATTGGCGATGCACACTTCGGGCAGGGCAAATCCGTCAAAAATGCCGGCGCGGAAGGCAATTTCAGTCCACCTTTGCGGTCGATGTTCAAGATGAATTGGGTCGGCTTCGCAGGCGCGACGACAGGGGGGACATCGCCTGGACTGGATTTCTTGCTGGATTTCTTTTTAACTTTCGCCGGTTTTTCGGGTCGAGGTAAATCCTCGACAAGAAAGTCGCCAAACTTTCCATGGCGCTTCACCATAGCGACTCCGTTTGGCGAAACAAGGTCCAGCTTTTCAGGAATCAGAGGTCGGCCTTGACGGTCAACGGCGTTTGCGTATTTGCACTCTGGATAACTTGCGCAAGAGAGAAAGCGCCCGCCTTTTCCGAGTCGATATTCGGTGCGTGATCCGCACATTGGACAACTGTATGGTGCCGAGACGCGAATTGATTTCACGTGGTCGAGAAGATTCGCGCTTTTGAGCAGGGGCTCGAGTGTTCGAGTCGTTCGCTTGAGCATCTTCTTCCAAGGTTCTTTGCCTTGAGCGATCGCATCAAGCTCTTCTTCGATGCGACGGGTGTAATCAATCTCCACAAAGTTTGTTGGGAACGCATCGACCAAAAAGTCAGTGACCGCCATGCCAAGGTCGGTGGCGTAAAATCGTCGATCGACTTGCTCGACATATTCCCTTTCTTGGATCGTGCGAATGATGCTGGCGTATGTCGAAGGCCGTCCAATACCCGCCTTTTCAAGCTCTTTTACGAGCGTTGCTTCGCTGAAACGCGGCGGGGGACTGGAGAATTTCTGCTCTGGTTCGATTGAGAATGGCGCAGAGAGATCGCCTTGCTTCACACTTGGCAGATTCTGTTCGCTGTCCGAAGTTGGAACTCCAGAGGCTCGATAGCAACCATCGAAAACTAGGACGCGGCCATTCGCCTTGAATGTCGCCCCTGTTTTCTTGTCGCTGCGCACCAATCTGATCGCGGTGGAATCCCATTCAGCTTCGACCATTTGGCAGGCGACAAATCCGCGCCAGATCAATCCATAGAGTTTGAACTGTTCTTCAGTCAGTGATCGTGCGAGTGCGTCTGGAGTTCGAGCAGGATCGGTTGGACGAATTGCTTCATGCGCCTCTTGCGCCGCGGCATTGCTGCTGGAATATTTTCGTGGAGAGTCGGGAAGATATCGATCGCCATAAGTCGATTTGATGAATGCACGAGCGCGGGTGATCGCCTCGCTGGAAAGATTTGTGCTGTCTGTTCTCATATATGAGATGAGACCGACGCGTCCTTCGCCTGGAATGTCGATGCCTTCATACAGTTGTTGTGCAACGCGCATCGTTCGATCGGTTGCAAATCCCAGTTTTCCCGATGCTGCTTGTTGAAGAGTGCTCGTGATAAACGGTGGATATGGCTTGGATTTCGTTCGACTTGTTTCGATTGAATTGACCGAATATCGAGCGGCGGGATCGAGTTTTCCAACAATCAGTGTTTTGGATTTGGCTCTCCCGCGCGCGTCTGGATCCGTGGTGCGCTGCACTTTCACATCAAGAAGTCCTGCGGCTTCCGCGGCACGGACGACATTTGGGGAAAGATCATCTTTGGAATCCTTGTCCGCTTCAAACTTGAATGGAATGCCGGCAACTTCGACCAGTTCGCACTCGAGTCCTTTGTGTTCAGCGAGCCACGCCATTCGATCACGAACGAATGGGCCTCGGCCGCGCTCGTCCTTCTTCGCGTTGAAATCATTCCATTTTGGAGAAAGCGTCGCCGCCATTGTGGGATCGAGCGCCATAGTCGCAGTCATCGCCCACGATTCATCAGGAGTGAACGCGGCGATCTCGCGCTCACGGTCAACAATCAAACGCGTTGCAGGACTTTGGACTCGGCCAGCGCTGAGACCTCCAGCGACTTTTTTCCACAGAACAGGCGAGACGAGATATCCCACGACTCGGTCAAGAATTCGCCGAGCTTGCTGCGCATCGACGCGATTCATATCGATCGATCTTGGATGGGAAAATGCATCAGCAACATCGGATTTGGTGACAGCGTCGAAGACAACGCGCTTCGCTTCGGCGGGCGAAATTCCAAGTATCTCCGCGAGATGCCACGCAATGGCTTCTCCTTCGCGATCAAGATCTGTTGCAAACCAAATTGCGCTTGCCGACTTGGCAAGTTTCTTCAGTTCGCTGACAGTCTTCAATTTCGCATCGTCGACAACATAAGTCGGATCGAATGTCGCGAGGTCCACGCCTGGAACAGGTTGTTTGACACCCTTGGGGGCACGCTTGGGCAAATCTCTTATATGTCCGATGCTGGCGCGAACAACGAAGCCATTGCCGAGGTATTTCTCGATGGTTTTCGCCTTCGCAGGGCTCTCAACGATCACCAATTGATAGGAGTCGCCACCAGTCTTTGAAGCGGTTGCTTTCACCTTTGGCGACTTCGCAAGGCCCTTTGTAGCGGGTTTCTTGGTGGTTTTCGTCGCAGTCTTCTTTATGTTTTCAGATTTTTTAGCCATCAACGGGGGAGATCATGAGGTCACTTTTCGAAATGTCAAGTTCCTCGGCATCGGCATGATCATCCCATCGCCCCAAGTCTTCATCCAAATTTTTCAATTTTTTCGCTAGGAAGTGCGATTTGTGAGTCCGAGAACCTCTCGAAAAAATTCTTTTGGTTTTTCTCCGTTACAGGGGTCCGTGGACCAAGTCGACCGTTCGATGTGCCGAAATCGCCTCAACCAAGTCCTTTGCTGACGAGCCAACTTTCGAGTGCGAATCTTGATCGCCTCAAATGCGTCGTCCAATGGCATCGTTCCTGCGATGTGCTGGGAGAGTTCGCGGTACCCAACGGCCTCGCCCGCTTGCCGCCCAAGCGGTGAGATTTCGAGAAGTCGCCGGACCTCATCAAGAAAACCACTCTCCATCATCTTCTTCACTCTTCGATTGATCGATGTTGAATTGGACTCTGGATCGGGCAGAAGTCCAAAGCACTGCCAACCCGCGGGCAATGTTGGACCACGCGCGTTCCACTGTGTTTGATGAGCGCTCAGCGCAATTCCAGTGAGTGTTGTCACTTCAATCGCGCGAATCATTCTGCGCTGATCGTTGGGATGAATTCGTTCTGCAGAAGGTGGATCAATCGCGAGAAGTCGAGCGCGAAGTTCTGCCAAAGAGAGTTCGCGCAGAGTTGCACGAAGCGTTTCGTCGGCAGCTGGACCTTCAAAAAGTCCTGCAAGAAGTGCTTGAACATAGAGATTCGTACCGCCCACCACGACAGCCGACTTTCCACTGCGCTGAATATTTTCGATTGCGGCATGCGCGCCTTCGAGCCAGCGTTCGACGGTAAATCCCTCCTCATATGGATCCGCGACATCGATGAGATGGTGTGGAATTCGCGCTTGTTCTGCAAGCGATGGTTTCGCCGTGCCAATATCCATGCCGCGATAAATCTGCATCGAATCTGCGCTGACAATTTCGACTTGCCCTTCGAAAAGTTCCGCAATAGAAAATGCGAGCGCGCTCTTGCCGCTTGCGGTTGGGCCGAGAATGAGAATGACGGGAGGGATTTCCATTGGAACAATTGGGAACAAATGAGTTGTACCCTCTATGGAATGAAGCCACGAACGATTGACCAACTCGATGTTGCCGGGCGCAGAGTCTTTGTACGCGCAGATTTCAATGTGCCGCAAGATGATGCGGGGAAAATTACCGATGATCGGCGCATTCGACTGACTCTTCCAACGATCGAGTCGATCCTGAATCGAGGAGGAAGCGTCATTTTGGCGACGCATCTTGGTCGACCAGAGGGCGTTGGCTTTGAAGCGGAATTCAGCGTCGCGCCAGTTGCGGACCGTTTGCGAGAACTCTCGCCGCTCTTGCGCGGATTGCGATTGATTGCGGGGAGTGCGACGGACGAAGCGGCAGCGAAAGCTGCGGCGGCGTTGCAGCCTGGCGAATCTTTGCTCTTGGAAAATCTTCGATTTGAAAAGGGGGAGAAAAAAGGCGACGCCGTTCTCGCTGCAACGCTTGCGAAATATGCGGACGCATATTGCAATGATGCGTTTGGCGCATCGCATCGAACGGATGCGTCGATGTTCGCATTGCCGATGGCGTTTCGAGCGCAGGGCAATCCTTGCGTTGCAGGAAAATTGCTCGAGCGAGAAATTCGCTATCTCAAAGGAGTTGTTGATTCTCCTTCGAAACCGTTCGTCGCAATTGTCGGCGGTGCGAAGGTTTCAGACAAATTGATTGCGCTTCGAAATCTCTGCGGTCGTGTCGATACGATTCTTGTCGGAGGCGCAATGGCATACACATTCTTAAAGGCGCTTGGCACGCCTGTGGGACGAAGTTTGGTCCAAGACAAGATGCTCGATGAAGCGAAAGCAATTATGCAATTCGCCGCTGAACACTCGACCAAGATCGAATTGCCGATCGACCATGTGTGTGGAGAAGCGCTTGCGCTTGGAACTCCAACGCGCATTGTTGTTGGTGGGATTTCCGATGAACTCATGGGACTGGATATCGGTCCCGCAACGGTCGAAAAGTTTTCGACAATCCTGAAAGCTGCCAAGACCATCGTGTGGAATGGCCCTGTTGGAGCCTTCGAAACATCACCTTTTCACGAAGGAACCTTCCAGTTGGTCGAAGCCGTGGTGGAGTCAACGAAGCGCGGCGCAACAAGCGTGGCTGGTGGAGGCGACACGGCCGCTGCGGTCGAAGCGGCGGGGGCGGCTTCGCACTTCAGCCATATTTCAACTGGCGGCGGAGCGTCTCTGGAGATGCTCGAAGGGAAAGACTTTGTTTGTCTCAATGCGCTCGATCCCGCGCCCGCTATTGGATATAGTAAGACTTAAGAAAGTAGAGGACTCGATCACCATGCGAAACACCATCTTCATTTGTACCGCACTTGCGTTGCTGGCTTTGGCACCGATTCCACAAGAGGCGCCAACCTTGATTGTTGGATCTGTCGCGCCTCCTATAAATACTCTCGAAATGGTTCAAGGAGAATTAGTTTCGAATCCAAAAGTGCGAGTCGTTGAATTTTGGGCCACATGGTGTGGACCATGCAAAAAATCTATTCCGCATATCAATGAACTTTATAAATCGCAGCAGGCGAATGGACTTGAAGTGATTGGCGTCAGTGACGAGACGCGCGCAAAGGTCGACCCATTTGTGCGCAAGCAGGGAAGCCAGATGTCTTACACAGTTGCTCTTGATCCTGAAAAAAAGGTCAGCAGTGCATATATGCAGGCTGCAGGTCAGAGTGGTATCCCATGCGCATTCGTCATTGGACAGAACAATAAGATCGTTTTCATCGGTCATCCGATGGATCCAGAATTCACAAATGCCGTGAAGCTCTCTCTGACTGGTCGATATGACCCAAAACTTTCGAAGCAGGCGGCTCCGCTTTTGGATGCGGCCCGCAACGCAATCAAGGCGAAAAACTTTAAGGACGGATATCGACGATTTGATGAAGTGATCGCGCTGGACCCAATGGTTTTCTCTGACATTGCTCTCGAAAAGTATCGGGTGATGCTCAACGACGAGAAGAACACTGTCGGGGCAAAGAATTATGCGAAGGAAATGTCAGTTGCATTTTTAGCCGCGGGAGATTCTGGAGCACTTCGTGATCTTGCATTGACACTTTCGTCGGATCCACGGGTGAGCATTTACGACAATGATCTTGCGCTCGTTGCTGCCGAAGCGATGATGAAATCTGCATCGAGTGGTGATCCAAGCGCGAACGCAACATTGGCTTCTGTGCATTATGCGCGTGGCGATTTCGCCAAAGCAGTCGAAGCACAAAAGAAGGCGATGCGTTTGGCGAGTCCAAATGCAAAGAGTTCATACAAGCCCACCCTCGATGCCTATGAACTGGCGGTCAAGCGGGGGGTAAAAGTTGCCGTTCCCGTAGCCGTAGTGCCTCAGGCTGCAACCGAAAAGCCAACGACAGTTCCTGCGACTGTTCCAGTTGGGACACCATAAGTTTGCAGCGAGAAAAGTCCTTGCTTTTTCGTAGACCCATCGACTCGGCATTGATCGGACCATCCATTCTCTCCGCAAATTTTGCGGATTTGGGCAAGGATGTTCGCGCAGTTCTGAAGTCTGGAGCGGATTACATTCATGTCGATGTGATGGACGGGCACTTTGTGCCCAACCTCTCTATGGGGCCTGCGGTCTGTGCGGCGGTTCGGCGAGCGGCTCCTCGGGCATGGATTGATGTGCATCTTATGATCACCAACCCTGCGGACTTCGTAGATCCATTTCTTGCGGCGGGAGCGAACAATCTGACATTCCATATTGAAACAGTTCGTAAACCTGCGGCTCTCATTCGGCAGATCCAATCGAAGGGCGCCACAGCTGGAATCGCAATCAAACCAGCAACACCGTGGACTGCGATCAAATCACTTTTTTCTTTGGCGGATGTTTTTCTGGTGATGAGTGTTCACCCTGGATTTAGCGGTCAAAAATTCATCCGGTCTGCACTGCCAAAGGTTCGAGCAATTCGAGAATGCATCAGTGAAAATCAGCGCGTCGAACTTGACGGAGGCGTGACTCCGCAGAATGCGCAAATATGCAGACGCGCTGGATGCGATGCGCTTGTCTCTGGATCGGAAATCTTTGAAAGCAAGAATTTCGCTCGAGTGATCACTGCGCTTCGCAGTGGATGATTCGTCTGCGTGTTGTCGCTAGGATGATGCCAATGGCCGAACCAACATGGGAAATTGCAACAACACCCGCAACGAAACGGGCAGTTCCAGATGGCTTGTGGATGCAATGTCCCGCCTGCGGAGAAACGCTTTTTCGCAAAGCGGTCGAGCAGAATCTTCATGTCTGCCCGCGCTGTGATTATCACATGCGAATGAGTGGTCGGCAGCGTGTCGATCAATTGCTCGATCCAGGATCGTTCGAGCCAATGAACGCCAAGATGGCGCCGGCAGATCCACTGAAATTTGTTGATCTCAAGGCATATTCCGATCGGGTTGTTCAGGCTCAGAAGCAGACGGGCGAAAATGATGGCGCTCAAACTGGAACTGGCTTTATCAAAGGTCGAAAAGTTGTCATTGCGGTTATGGATTTCACTTTTCTTGCTGGATCGATGGGATCCGTTGTTGGTGAAAAAGTGACATGTGCGATTGAGCATGCGACTGAAAATGGGTTGCCATTCATCGCCGTCTGTTGCTCTGGCGGCGCACGCATGCAGGAGTCTGGATTTTCGCTGATGCAGATGGCCAAGACAAGCGCAGCGCTCGGCAGATTGGATGATGTTGGCGGATTATTCATCTCCGTGCTGACCGATCCAACGACTGGTGGCGTGACGGCAAGCTTTGCAATGCTTGGCGATGTGATCTTCGCAGAACCCAAAGCACTCATTGGTTTCGCGGGACCGCGAGTCATCCGTCAGACGATTCGCCAAGATCTTCCAGAAGGCTTTCAAACAAGCGAATTTTTGCTTGATGCTGGCTTCTTGGATCGCATCGTTCACCGTGCGAATCTTCGCAGCGAGATAAGTCGAATCATTGACTATTCGGGCAACTAGTGCGAACCATCTCGACCGAGCCAATGAATCGGTCGACCACGCTAGATATAGGTTCGCTTTCAACGAGGGCTCTCTGGTTCTGTGCCGCGCTTTCTCCCATTTGCATGGGGCTTGCATTTTCAATCTCTGAATTCTGTTGGCCATTGGCATTCGTTGCCCCACTGGGATGGATGGTGCTTGCTGCGACTCCGGTGCTTCCTCGCAAAGGTTGGATCGCCGTCACCATTTGCGCTTGGGTGATGTGGATGTGGTTCGAACTTTGGATGATTGATGTCACTGCGCTTGGATATCCGATTGCGTGCGTCTATCTCTCGCTCTATGCACCGCTTGGGATTTGGTTTTTTCGCCGTGCTCGCAGTGGATCAATTGGACGGCATCTGCCATTCGCGCTGCTTGCTCCGATTATTGTTTGTGCAATCGAGTGGTTGAAAGATGTTGTGATATTCGACGGCTATCCGTGGTATAGCGTCGGGCAACCTTTGATCGAGTCGCGGACGATTTCGCAGATCGCCGACTTTGGTGGCGCGGTTTCCGCATCTTTCCTTGTCGTCTGTGTCAGCGGTGCTGCGATTGATCTTCGCGCTTGGATGTTTGGTGTGCGTACAAATGAACTCCGTCGTCGTGCGATCATTGGTGGCGCGCTTGCAGTTTTCACTCTCGCATTCTCATTTGCATATGGCGTATGGAGAGTGCAAGAAACGCCGAGTGCATTGATAGATGGTCCACGGATTCTGGCGGTGCAGACGAATCTGACAACCGACAACAAGCTTGGTTGGCCGCGTGAACGGCAAGAAAGCGATGTGCTGGACTTTGGTCGATTAACACTTTCGCTTGCGGACGATCAACGCGAACAGGGAAATCGAATCGATCTTGTTGTCTGGCCAGAAACGATGTTGCCTGGATTTGGATTGGAACCAAAGACAATCGAAACTCTTGTCAGCGGGGGATTTTCTCCAGGTGATCACTTTTCATCTTTCGCCACGATGCTTGCGAAGCGTCTTGATGCGCCGTTCTTGATCGGCAGTCCGGCTTTTCTTGGACTGCGCGCGCAGAATCAACGCTGGGAATGGGATCGGCAATTCAACAGCGCATATCTCGTCGATGGGGATGGGCCATACCAAAGATATGACAAGGTTTTTCTAACGCCGTTTGGAGAGACCATGCCATACATTTCGAAATGGACGTGGTTGGAAGAGCGGCTCTTGGCGCTCGGCGCGCGCGGGATGACATTCGATCTTGATGCATCGACAGAATTTCGCAGGATTTCTTTCGAGTGGGGGGCAAAGAATGAGAAGCGCGAGAAGATGGAGTGTGCGACCCCGATCTGTTTTGAAGACACGGTTCCAAGCGTCGTTCGAAGTCTGGTCTATTTTGATGGTTCAAAGAAGGCTGGGATGATCGTGAATCTTTCCAATGATGGATGGTTTGGATTCAGCGATTGGGGGCGACGCCAACACGAGTTGATCGCACGCTGGCGCTGCATCGAAAATCGCACGCCGATGGTTCGAGTTGCAAACACTGGAATTTCCCGAGCTTTTACCAGCGAAGGAGTGGCGATTGATGGCGCAGTCGTGGCTGCACGCACGCTTGGTGGGTTTGCGGTTTCGGTGCAACTTGATCGACGCGAGACATTGTTTGGACGGTGGGGCGATGTACTCTCTCCATCGATGGCATTTCTCGCATTCATATTTGTCGCGCAAGGTTTTCGAATTCGATCATGTGCATCGGGGATGACCAAGTCTTTCCCTCTTTTTATTTTTGGATTGCTTGTGTGCGCGGCAATAGTTGGCTGCGCTTCGAATCCAAATTCGTCGGGAGTTGCAGCGGGACCATCATGGAGTTCTCGTCCTGGGCAGAACGATTCGACCACGCCGCAAGTCGATACATCCACTTCGCAAGCAAATCAGGCGGCATCTTCGACAATGGAGAATTCTGCTCAAGCGCAGCGCCTCGATGCGCGTGCGAAAGCAAACGCGCTCTCGACTTCGGTTGTGCAGACCCCTCAGCAAGCGGCTTCGGTCGTGCGTTTGGATGCGAACGCTCCACCTGAAAAAATTGCGATTGATCTTCTTCTCGAAGCGTCGGTCAGTCCAGACGCGATTTATCGCGCGCATTCGCTTGAGGGATTGGAGTCAAGAGTGGCCGTGCTTCAACCAATCGCTTGCCGACTTCTTGCGGACCCAAATGCTGGCGTCCGTTTTTCAGCTGCGATTGTGGTCGGCAAGAAGCGATTATCTGATTGCACGCAAATTCTCGAACCTCTGCGGCTGGATCCAGACCCGTCGGTTCGCGCTGCGGCGCTTTATGCACTCGTTCGACTGGGGAAGACCGTTGACCTGAGTCCCCTCAACGAACTTGTTTCAAGTCCAAATGCTGAAATTCGTGCGAATACTTTTTTCGTACTTGGTGAGTTGAAAAATCCTACTGCGATTCCTTTGGTCGAAAGCGTCGTGGGTCGACGACTTCTGGGAGTTGATCAAACGCGCGCTCGCATCGTTGATCTTCAGGCTGCCGAAGCGATGGCGAAGATGGGTGATTACCGTCAATACGATCCGATTCGTGCCGCACTTTTCGCGCCGAGCGAGCAATCGGAAATTGTTGCGCTTGCATGCCAAATGGTTGGCGAGACGAATGATCGTGGTGCGCGAGGTCACTTGATTGGCCTCTGGAATGGTCGTGGTCCACTCGAAAAACCGATCGAAATTCGGCTCATCGCCGGCGCGGCCCTCGCGCGAATTGGCGAGCCGAATCTCGAACCAATTATGCAACTATGTCAGGTTGCTGCCAAGGATTCGGCGCCGACGATTCGAGCGCAGGCGGCCGCAACATTGGGCTGGGTCGGTGGGAAGCGTGCTCTAGATGCGCTTACTCCTCTCCTGCGCGATCCATACGCCATGGTGCGATTGTCGGCTGCATCCGCATATTTGCGGGTATTCCCAGACCCAAGTTCGTCAGAGGTTTCTGCGGTATTCGATGCAAATGTTCGTTGACATAGCTTCGATTGGGAGGTAAAACATCATCGGATATGTTTCGCATCGTAAGTTGCTCCCCAGCATCTGCCTAATTCATTAGTTCTTCATCAAATTTACAAGGCCAATCAAGTGCATATTCTTACGAAAGTTTTTGTCGTTCTCGTTTCCCTTCTCGCAATTGCTTTGGTTCCACTCGCGGCAGTTCAGGCAAGCAATCAAGCTGTCTTGCGACAACAGATAAAGGACAAAGATGTTCAAGTAAGTGCCGCTCGTAATGAGTTGGATACCGAGCGCGCGCTTCGCGCGAAGTCAGAGAATGACACCGCACTGCAAATCAAAGATCTCGATTCCGAAAAGAATCGTCTGCAGAGTGATCTGGCACAGAATGGTTTGCGAGTACGAAGTCTCGAGGCGGACATCGCTCAGTCAAAGATTCGACTCGCGAGTCTTGAGCAAACGATCGCAGTCACAATGGATGTCGATCGAGCAAAGACGGAGCTGACGAAAACCCTCAGCGAAGAATTGGATAAGCAGCGAACATTGCTGACCGATTGCGAAGGGATCAGAATTGCTATCGAACAGAAGCTTGGAAAGACGGACAGCGATCTTCGGGTTGCGCAAGAAGCTCTCGGCGATCTCAAAGAGCAAATCGCATCCCTGTCGAGCGAGAAGGTCAAGTCTGATCAAGTCGTTCAAAGTTTCACAGCGAAGTTTGGACCAGCTGATAGCGATTCAGGTTCGTCAACTGCTGCTGCGCCAATTCCAGATAGAAATGTTTCTGCTTCAATTGTCAATGTTCGCCGAACCGACAATCAGGTCTATGCCGAGATTGATGCTGGAAGCCGAGACGGAGTGAAAGTTGGTTGGACAATGACGATTGGTGACGGCTCGCGATTTATCGGGAAACTAAAAATCACCTCCGTTGATGTCAATAAGTCTGTTGGAACAGTTGAACTTGAAGATGTTGCTGCTCGAGGCGCTGTGCGGGCCGGTCAAAAAGTGACCATTCGAAAGGGGCAGTGAAGTATGGCTTTCTTTGGAATTGGTAAAAAAACTCCCAAGGCTGGCAATGCGTCCGCTGAACCTGTCGAATCGGATGATGGGGCACTGGAAATTGGCGACGCCGCACCAGTTGCCGTAACACCAGCAAAGAAGGGCAGATTTGGATTTGGTGGCGGCAAATCAGCTGGCAAGCCTGCGGACGCAAAGAAAGCTGCGAAGACGAAATCGTCCGCAAAGGCGGAAAAGCCAAAGTCGAAAAACAGTGGCGGAGAATTGAATATTTACACAGGCATCTTGGCGGCGGCAGTTGTTGCCCTCGCTGCAGGGTGTGTGTTTGTTGCTATGGATAATCTGTCCGGAGTTGTAGGTACGAATGATGAAGGAAATCCGTTTGCGGTGATCTCTTCACGCTGAAGAACACTGAAAAATACTTTGCCCAAGGAGGGGCTTTATATGAGTCTAGATAAAATGATGGGTTGGTTTAGCGTGGATATGGGTATCGACCTTGGTACTTGCAACACGCTTGTATGCGTTCGCGGAGAGGGAATCGTGCTGAACGAACCTTCCGTCGTCGCAGTGCGCAAAGGAACGAATCAAGTTTTGATGAATGGAACGGCGGTGGGATTCGCTGCGAAAGAGATGCTCGGTCGCACGCCTGGATCAATCCAAGCCATTCGCCCATTGAAGGACGGAGTGATCTCCGACTTCGAAATCACCGAGGCGATGTTGAAGTACTTCATCCAGAAGGTCATGGGTCGTAGCAGGATTTTCGGACCGCGCGTAGTCATCTCGATTCCATCTGGAATCACCGCAGTCGAAAAGCGAGCTGTCTTGGATAGCGCAGAGCGCGCAGGAGCACGCAAAGTCTATTTGCTCGAAGAACCTATGGCCGCGGCGATGGGTGCAAAATTGCCATTCGATGACGCGGTTGCCAGCATGGTCGTCGATATCGGCGGTGGAACGAGTGAAATTGCGATCCTCAGTTTGGCGGATATCGCCAAGGCTTCCAGTTTGCGAGTCGCAGGCGACGACTTTGACGAAGCAATCATCCAATATCTTGAAGAGAAGCGAGGAATTCGTGTTGGGGAGCAGACTGCAGAACAGATCAAGATCCGAATCGGCAGTGCATGGCCGCTTCAGGAAGAACTTGCGATGAAAGTTCGTGGTCGAGATGTTGCTACAGGATTGCCGCGGCAGATCGAAGTGAATTCTGTTGAGGTGCGCGATGCACTCTCAGATCCGCTGAAGAAAATTGCAGATGAAGTGGTGAAGACGCTTCGCGAAGCTGACCCAGAACTTGCTGCAGATCTTTGCAATCCAGAACTTGAGCACAATGGAATCACTGTCGCAGGCGGAGGCGCGCTCTTGCGAGGAATTGATCTGATGCTTGCAAGCCGAACAGGGCTGACAGTAAAAATTGCAGATGATCCATTGACTTGCGTCGCTCGTGGAACGGCTGATTACCTTGAGAATCTCGAACAGTACAAGTCGATTCTCGAGTCCAATGTCGAAGAACTTTGAGATTGGCAGGCACGCCCGAAGGCTCTTGATCGAGCGAGTTTTCCAAGTCAGGGAGAGTTCATAGCGTGCGACGAATCCCACCAATCGTATTGGTTGTCGCATTCGTGGTGATGCTGGGACTTTTTCCGACTCGGTGGATCGCGCCATTGACCGGAGACTTGTCTTCAATTCTTTGGGTTCCATTGTCGCCCATTGCGCACGGATCAACTGCGATAAGGTTATGGCTTCGTCCAAGAACTGCCGCATCGACCGAGGGCGACGCTTCGATCATTGCGGACCGAGATTATTACCGAGGCTTGTGGCACGCAGAACAGATTCGCGTTCAAGAATTAGAGAAAAAGTTAAAGACATATGAAGTGGTCTCTGCCCAAGCCCAAAGCGGTGGTGCAGTCAGGCTCGCAGCTGCGAATGTTCTCTCGCGAACGCCTGGCGCTGGAGGAGTAGCGCTGAAATTGAATGTTGGGAGTCAGCAGGGGATAACCGCAGGCGATATTGCAATCGTTGATGGAGATGCGATTGTTGGTCGAATCGCCCCCGAAGTTGGTGCTGTTTCCAGCACTGTGCTGTCAATTGGAAATCGTGCGATTGGTCGGGTTGATGGATATGTCGTCCCTGCGGATCAAGAAAAATCGAAGAGGCCTCAGGTCATCGCAGTCCAATTGCTTCCAGATGGAAAAGGAGATCTTCGAGGAGACATTGATCTTGGATCCTCTGCGCGAGCTGGAGATATTGTGCGTGTGAAAGATCCTGCGTGGCCTGCAGGTGCTCAAGGAATGCGCCTCGGGGTGGTTGTGGAAATCAAACGCAAGGACGCGCAACCGCTGCGAGGAGAGGTCATCGTTCGTCCTGCGGTCGACCCCAATATGGTTGGCGAGCTCATCGTCAAACTTTCGCAGGGAGCGCGACCATGAAATGGATTGTCGCCATTCCAATTTTGTTCATCGCCTTGGTCTTGGATGTTTCATTTATGCCCGTCTTCGAGTTGGGTGGAATCACGCCACGATTGGTTGTTGTGGTCGTTGCATTCGTAGCGATGCATGTTGATGGTCCAATCGTGCGCTGGTTCGCTCTGCTTGCAGGATTTCTTATGGATCTCTCTGAGCCATCGTTGTCTGGCCCGCGTGCGCCGTTGTATCTCATCGGACCATCGACTTTGGGAATGCTTTTTGGTGTTGAAGCGGTTCTTTCCATCCGCGGCGTTTTGATCCGAAGGAATCCATTATCAGTTGGTTTCATGTCTCTTCTGTTGAGTCTGACAAGCGGTCTCTTTTGGACGGCGTGGTGGGCGCTGCGCTCGTGGTACCCAGATTCTCCGCCGCCTTGGGGAGATGGATCGGCGCTGCGTGAATTTGGCATGCAATTTCTCGGGTCAATTTCATCAGGAATCTTCGGAATTCCTGTCGGTTTTCTCTTGCTTTATTTTTCTGGTGCGTGGGGTTTTCCATCAGTTCTGGCTCGTGCCCGAACGCAGGGTGGACAGGCTCGGATCATTCGCTAGTAAAGTGCGCATATGAAATCGACAGGGACAATTGTGGTGCTCTTCGATGATTGTCTGTCGCGGTTTGGACCGCTGGCAGATTTGCGAGCAACATTCGAACAGCGCTTGGGAGTTTTGACATGCGTTGAACGAACGATGCTTGTACTCGGTCGAGTTGATGCGCTTTATCCACCAGATTTTCTTGCCGCCGTTGTCACAGAGCGGCTTCTGTCGAATAAGACTTTGGTGGGAAGATTGCCACCGCATGCCCAAGAAGTGCTGTTGATCAATGGCGCTCTCGATTCACTCGATGATTCGGCGACTCTTGCTCTTGGAGAAGCGATCGTGACTTGCGATGATCGTATTGCGATGGCTCGATTGTTGGTCAAGGATGCAGAACGCTTCTTGGAACATCCAGGTGATGCCAGTCGACTTGCTCGGACTGTCGTGCGCCGACCGATCGCACGAGGGCAAACAATCCGCGCGCCATGGGATCTCCTTGGACGATTGGAGCAGAGTATTCCCGCTGACATCGCGCTGATGAATCGAACCGGTGAGTTGAATGATCGAAGCGCAGCAGGAGTCATTCGATTTGGGCATCATGCTTTATTGATGGATCCGACTGCGCGCGTGCTTCCTGGTGCGATCATCGATACGACCGAGGGTCCGGTTCTGTTGGCCCATGGCGCAACTATTCGCCCTGGAGCTGTGGTCAGTGGACCAGTTGCGCTGCTGGGAAATTCGACCATTGTCGATCGGGCGCAGATCAAAGCAAGAACGGTCATCGGACCTGGTTGCAAAGTTGGTGGCGAAGTTGGATCGACAGTTTTTTATGGTCATTCGAATAAAGCGCACGAGGGTCATTTGGGAGATGCACTCGTGGGCGAGTGGGTCAACATCGGGGCGGGTACTTGCAGTTCGAACCTTCTCAATACATATGGTGAAGTCACGAGTCGTATCGACGCCGCGGGAAGCAACGAGAAGACTGGGCGTACCTTTTATGGGGGAGTGATCGGCGATCATGCAAAGTTTGCGATCATGGTTGCGTTGAATACGGGTTCGACGATCGGTACTGGAGCGATGATCGCCGTTGCAAGGCCGCCAACTTTTGTCGATCGATTTGCTTGGTTGACTCCTGAAAGATCTCAGTCGTATCGATTCAACCGATTTGAAACCACTTTGCGCGCTGTGTTGGCTCGACGAGATCGCGTGCCAGGCGAGGCATATCTCGCGCGACTGCGAGCGCTTCATGAAGCACATGCAAGCCGCGCAGGCCTAGAATGATCCGCCAATATATTTTGCAGGCGATCTATTCACTATGACAACCGACATTCATCTTGGAGTTCTCAAGAATGGCCAATTCCAGAATACGAACTTGCAAAGTCATTCTTCTGATGCAATTCGTCATTCGATCGCGCATCAACTTGCCGCGGCGGTGAATGGCGAAATTCGATTCGATCCGCACGATCGAATGCTTTATTCGACTGACGCGAGTTTGTATCAAGTAGAACCAATCGGAGTCGTGGTTCCAAACACTGTTGCGGATGGAATCGAGGCAGTTCGAGTGTGTGGACAATTGGGGGTTCCCATTCTTGCACGCGGTGGGGGGACCGCTCTGGCAGGACAAACGGTCAACCATGCTGTGGTGGTTGATTTCAGCGCAAATTGTCGGGCAATTTTGCAGATTGATCCAGTGGCCCGCCGTGTTCGCGTCGAACCAGGAGTCGTTCTTGATCAACTGAATGAGGCGCTCCTGCCGCATGGTCTGATGTTTGGCGCAGATGTGGCGACAGGATCGCATGCAACACTCGGTGGAATGATTGGAAACAACTCAGCTGGCGCGAATTCGATTTTGTATGGTCGAACAGTCGAGCATCTTCTTTCTCTCGATGTCGTGCTTGCTGATGGAACACGAATGCGATTTGCAGAGGGATCGAGCGAGAGCGATTCGAAGGTGAAGGAACTGACTCGCCGAGTCGCCGAAATCATCCTTCCCATCGCCGACGAAATTGATCGACGCATTCCTAAAATCCTTCGGCATGTTGATGGTTACAACTTGGACATTCTTCTTGCACAACTACGAGCGTCAAAGCCGGGGACTTTCGATCGAGTCAATCTGGCGCATTTGTTCTGCGGGTCAGAGGGAACCCTCGGCGTCACTGTCGAGGCTGAACTTTCACTGGTTGAACGCCCCAAAGTGCGCGGATTGGCCATCTTGGGTTTCGAAGGAGTTCCCGATGCGCTTCGACCGCTCACGGCGATGCTTTCAACTGGTCCAAGCGCGGTGGAATTGGTGGATGACATTGTCATCGAGATGGCGAAGAAAAATGTGATGTATCGCCAAGATGTATACGTGATGCCAACACCAAAGTCCGGCAAATTGGGTGCTGTGATGTATGTCCAATACTTTGGAAACTCCCGCGAAGAGATTGAATCCAAGATGGATCGCCTTGCACAATTGGTTCCTGATGCGCCGATCGTGCGGCATTTCAGCGCGGCTGGGATGGATGCTGCGTGGCGGCTTCGCAAGGCTGGAGAACCGCTGTTGCATGGGGTTCCTGGCGATAAAAAGCCGATCACATTTGTTGAAGACACCGCCGTCGATCCCGCTCGACTTGCAGAATTCATTGACGACTTTCGGGCGATCGTTACTCGCCATGGAACTGTTGCTGCGTATTACGCACACGCCTCGGTTGGATGTTTACATATTCGACCGTTGGTTTCAATCGCAAGCGTGGAGGGTCTTGCGACGCTTCGATCGATTGCGGTCGATGTTGCCGATCTTGTCGTCAAGTATGGCGGCGCGCTGAGTGGTGAGCATGGTGATGGTCGTGTGCGAAGTCCGCTTCTGACGCGCGTTCTTGGTCCAAAGATTGCCCAAGCGATCCGAGAGATCAAGGCGATTTTTGATCCTCGTTCTCTTCTGAATCCCGGCAATCTGGTTCGCAACGATGATCCATCAGCGATCACTTCGCGGTTGCGTGCTCGCCCGGATGATTCTCACTTTGTCCACGCGCCTGATGTTCCAACTTTTTTTCGATATGACAAAGAAGAAGGATTTTCCCACGCACTCGAGCAGTGCAATGGCGCTGGTCTCTGTCGTCGTATGACACCAGGCGGCACGATGTGTCCTTCATATCGTGTTCTGAAAGATGAACGACACTCGACGCGTGGGCGTGCGAATGCTCTGCGCTTGGCCGTGACTGGGCAACTTGGACGAGGCGGTGCGAGCGCTGTGAACACTCCCGCATGGAATGATCCTCAGACTAAAGCGACGCTTGATCTCTGTCTCTCATGCAAGGCGTGCAAGACAGAATGCCCGAGCAATGTGGACATTTCGAAACTGAAGGCAGAATTTACCGCGCAGGAATATTGGCGGCGGGGGGGCGTTCCTTGGCGCGTTCGACTGATGGGGAAAATTCGAACTTTGAATCAAATGGGAAGCGCGCTTTGGCCACTTTCGAATTTAGCCATTCAGTTTGACCCAATTCGCCTTGCGATCGCGGCATTGATGCGATTTTCTCCTCGTCGATCTCTTCCGCCATTTGGACCTTCTTTGCGATCTTGGATGAGTCGTCGAGCGGCGATCAGCGTGAGACAGAATGGCCCAGAGTCCCTCCAAGAAAGACCGACCGTTCTGCTGATGCCAGATTGTTTCAGTCAATGGTCGCAGCCCGAAGTTGGGCGCGCTGCCGTTGAAGTGCTGCAAGCATTTGGCTATCGCGTCGTTCTGCCAAATGCTGGATGCTGCGGCCGCGCGGCGATTTCCAATGGGATGTTGGCAGAAGCCGCGCGGATGAGTCGCGATACTGCGCTTGCGCTGAGCGATGCGATGAAGCGTGAAGGAGCGGTCGCTCTTTTGGGGCTCGAGCCATCTTGCGTTTCTGCAATCAAGGATGATTGGCTGGACTTGAAGATGTCAGTCGATCGGAAAGTTCTTGTCGCGCTCGCGGCAAAGACTTGGATGATCGAAGAATGGTTGGATCGCAATTGGGATTCGCATCCGATGCGCCCCGAATTCGCGAAGACTTCCGAAGAGGTTGTTCTGCACGCACACTGTCATCAGAAAGCGTTGTGGGGAGCGGGGACATCGTATGGATTGCTGCGCCGAATTTTCGCTGACTCCGCCCAGACTCTTGCGACAGGATGCTGCGGTATGGCCGGTGGATTTGGATTTCAAAATGCGAATTTCGATCTTTCGATGCGTATTGGCGAACAAGATTTATTTGCGAAACTGAACGCGCATCCAGACGCAATCGTTTGCGCTCCAGGTACGAGTTGCCGCCATCAAATCGCCGATGGTCTTGAACGAAAGGCGTTGCATCCGATCGAATTAGTGGCGCGCGCCATAGCCGACCAAGTCGCCTGAACGAGTCGATTCAACGATTCGCTGGATAAGGCGGATGCCGTAAGATGCGACTATGAACATTCAGAATCCTGTCGAAACTGAAGCTACTTCCCACGCGGAGTCTCAAATCAACCTCGCCGAAGGCAAGGTGCTGATCGTTGACGATAACGAGCAGAATCTCGAGTTGATTCAGGCATATATGGAAAGTCTCCCGTGCAAGATGATCTTGGCTCACGACGGTATCGAAGCGATGGCCAAGATTGAATCGGAACGCCCCGACCTTATTTTGCTCGATGTGATGATGCCCAAGATGTCTGGATTTGAAGTCTGTCAACGCGTGAAGGCAAATCCGTCAACGCGTGAAACGATCATCATTATGGTGACGGCACTGCACGAACTCGGCGATATGGAAAGAGCTGTCGAATCTGGCTGCGACGACTTTGTCTCAAAGCCGGTGAATAAAGTTGAATTGCTGACGCGAGTGCGAGGCCTTATGGGACTGCGATTGCTGAAGAAGAAATTGGCATCTTTCCTCGCAGACAACGAACGCGCTTGAGCGGTAGGAACTGCGAACTACAAGATCGATTTGAATTCTGAAAGCGTTGGCTTATGCCGCCGTCCGAGAAACGATGGCAGGGGTGTCGCCAAGTCGTTCCCACGGCGTGGACTCTGCGCGTGGTTCGAGCGCGCTTTCGAGGTGTTGGAGATAGCGATTCAGGTCATACGCATCGAAGGTGATGAGCCACTCGCGATCTGCTCCTGGATTGAGTGCGACGATTGATTCAACAAGGTGGTCGACAGTTCCAGTTGCGCGGTCGTTTGTCATAGTGACTATTCATCGGTCTTCAAAGGGCATTTCCTGACATGAAAATGCCGAAATGCCTCATGGATTGCAGGCTTTCTGGCGCGGATCAGAGTTCAAACCACGACTTCTTGTGGTCGAAGTTGCTTCGAGCCACGATCTATAGATTCTTTCAATCGAAAGTTTTTCAATAAATGTTGGCAGTTCGCACGGAAGCAAAGGGTCTCAATCTCCGTCGCCGTACACTTGGCAAGATTTACGACATCGATTGATTCCGTATGAGCCTGAAACCTTCTTCAACTGCGAATCGATTGATCTGGTTGAGACGACCCGCACGCTTGGTCGAGAGTGACGTCGAGCTGATTGCAAAGTCCACGAAGGCAGAGATTGATACCGCATGGAATCAGATGGTTGCGGAGAATCCTCGTCTGACGGACGGACCTTGTTGGCATGTTCTTGGTGTCGGGCGCGATGGCCACGGCGGGGCGACGATCCATCTCACGCGAACAACATATCGAATGGGCGCTGTGCGAAGCGTTGGAGTGGCAACCGGTTTCGTTGGGCTTGGAACGAAAGCCATCGCTCGCTGGCAAGGTCGATGCTTGATCGGCAAGCGTGCGGAGTCTTGCGCGACATATCCCTCGCACTGGGAATTTGCGCCTGGTGGCGCGGTCGAACCTGGCGAAGATCCGATTGAAGGCATCGAACGAGAGCTAATGGAGGAGTGTGGGGCGCGACCAGTGTCGAGGCCACTTCCAGTTGCGCTTCTCTTCGATCAGAGCGCGGGTAACTGGGAGATCATCCATGACATCCAGATCGAATCGCCGCCAGATTCTCCGCCAAATTGGGAGTATTCCAGCATGCAAATGATGGATGGGTTCCATTTGCCTGCGCCGGTCTCGCCGTGTTCACTCCTGATGATTGAAGTTGCACGGCGCTTGATTGAGAGTTGAAGAAGTACAGAGGCAGCCACACTGCGAACTTTGTCTATCAGCGCAAAACGAAATTTGAATTGTCCACTTCTGGAGTAGTGTTCAAAGCTTGCTTCTGCATTTCGTTTGCACGCGGGCCGACCCACTGAACACGCTTGAGGGCATTCGTGACAATCTGGCTTGCAGCTCTGCGTGTTTGTTTGGTTTGCGCCTCATTCAATTTGCTGCGCAATCGTCCACTGAGTTGAGCAGGGCTCAGCAAGTCTTTGAATCCATTCGTCGCGGCAAGAAGCGTCGCATTCGAACCAACAATGTCAACGCCATACTCCTCCTCGCCAGGCTCTCCCTTTGGCCATGCGAATCCACCGCCACCATAGATTCCAACTTCATGCCCAGAGAAAACAATAAGACGAATGCTTATGTTTGTTGCCTCTGGATCAATGGCTGTCTTGCCTGCCAAAGGAATCCAAAGCAACTCGACATGCAGAACATAACCAAAGAGTTCGGCTGAATCCCCAGTTGTTGTTTGAAGTTGTTCAGAACTGAGATCGCTTGAAATGAATGATGTGTTTGCAAGGTCAAGGGAATAGGTGGAATATCCATCCGCTGTTGGAAAAGTTCGTGGTGTATCACCAAGCGACGTGAACTCCAATCTTTCTGGAGCGCTGACGCCACAACCGCAGATCCACAAGACACTCAGGAAACCAGCCAGTTTGCTACAGTTTTTCCGTGAAAGCGTGGTTTGGAATTTGAAAGAATGACTTCGCATGTGCGCCGTCCTCAGATATGCAATTACCGCCGATACGGTGATTGCGAGGCGCCGAAATCAGAACGATCCGCAACAGTTGGTGCCGGGTTCATACTGGCAGAATTGGTATTGCCAGGGGAACTGACGCCAATGAGCAATGGAGCTTTCATTCCCAGAGTTGAAATTGGATTTCGCTCGACGATCAATCGCAACGCTGCACGCGGTATGGACGGCAAGTTTGTTCCAAGGGCATATGAGTTCAGTGAATAGATCGCTTCGACCGCGGCCGCAGGAGAGCCGAATGGAAATCCAGAGCCGAAGAAAATCTTGTCCAAGACACCGGCTTCGTGAGCCTGCAGGAGCGATGTATAGAGACGCCAAGATTGCGAAGCGATTCCGCTGGTGTCCGCATAGATCCCAGAGTGCTTTGCCAACAACGCGATTGTTTCGTCAATCCAAGGCGAACCAATTTCTGAAAGGACAATCTTGAGTGTGGGGAATGATCGTGCGACTTCATCCCACGGCGCTGGTCGGTCGTATTCCAAGATCATCGCGGGAGTGAGGATTCCAGGACGAGCGACAAAGATGGGCAAACTTTCGTTCGCGCATCGATCATAAAAACGCATCGCTGTGGAGTGAGTCGGATGAAAGCCTTGGGCAGAAGGAGAAATGTTCACGCCAACTAATCCAAGTTCCTTGGCATGATCGAGATCGTCCGACCAAGATGGAGACATTGGATCGATTCCAGCAATGCCCGCCAAGCGCTGAGGCTGTCGGCCAACAATGTCGGCAATAAATTCGTGGGGGATGACCGCAGAAAGTGCTTGGGACTTGAAACCGTGGACCAATGCGCAACCGATGCAGTCGATCGCACGAGTGTGTGCGCCGATGGTCCCGTCAAAGCCACCGGGTCGTCGGGTTCCGCTGCGAATTCCTTCCGCCAACTCGAAACCGAGTTGTTCGGGGGAATGCCAAGCGCGTGTCAGGACGTCGAAAATCATGGTCTGTTTACAGTATAACCAATTTGGCTCAAAGAGCGACCTGTCCGATAGAAATCACACATGTACCCATCGTCAACTCATGCTGAATAACTTTGGAAAACCCAACTGAAATCAGTTGAGCCGAAAGTTGCTTTGGGTCAAGAAAAGTTTCGACTGAGCGCGGGAGATATCGATAAGCGCCGGAGCCGTCGCGGGCGAGGATGGTCGCTGTCCACGGCATGATGTGATTGGTGTAAAGATTGTGAAAAAAGCGCACAAAAGCAGATGGTGGCTGGGCGAATTCCAGAATGACCAGACGACCGCCTGGGCGCAGAACGCGCCTGAATTCTTGGATTGCCTTGAGAGGATCGGCAACGTTGCGAATTCCAAAGGCGATTGAGACGATGTCAAATGATTGGTCTGGATATGGCAACGACTGCGCATCGCCATCAACATATTGAATCTCTGCGATGCGTCCGCCGATTCGAGAGGCTTTGCTTCGTGCATAGTCCAACATTGCCGGCGTGTAGTCGAGCCCGATGACCTTGCCCGCGCCGGCTGATACGAAAGCTTGCGCAAGATCTCCAGTGCCGCACGCGACATCAAGCACTGTGTCTGCGTGAACTGGATTGGCAAGACGAACAGCCTTCCTTCTCCACGACTGGTCGAGCCAGAAAGAATGCACACGATTATTGATGTCGTACGCGTGAGCGATTGCAGTGAACATTTCTCGAACACGCTCCGCCTTGTCGGTTCGACCGTGCGGATTTCCTTTGAGCGCATTCGCGTCCCAACCAGAAGATTTCGCGTCTGGCAAGCTCATTGAAACTTTTTCATCATCTTCTGCGATGCGTTGAATATCACTCTGAGGTGCCATTTCATGATCCTAGCCTCAGATAGTGTGCCTGATAAATGATCTTTAAGGTGCGGATAACGCTTTTGCTGGTCAATTTTTGCGTCATATTTGTATTCGCACAAGGGCGGACGATGAGATGTGCATGACCAACGCAACAAAGAACGTGCAAATGAATTCGGAACTTGCCCTTGAGAGACTTCTTCAACTTTGTGTTTCAGGAGACCGAGTTGCAACAAGAACATTCATACAGCAAGTGCAATTGCACGGATACACGTCGATGCAACTCTCCAATGAATTGTATTGGCCCACAATGCAGACGATCTTTCGAATGTGGAGACAAGATCAATTGACCATGTTGGCGCACCAATATTCAACGAGAATTCTGCGTATGCTTGTTGATCAAGCTCAGGCTGGATATGAACAAGCGCCACGCAACGGGCGAACTATTCTCTGCATCTGCGGTGGAAACGAGTCTGAAGATCTTGCTGGACAATTGTGCAGTGATCTTCTTGAAGCGGGTGGTTATGAAATTTTCTTCGCAGCAGGTGGTGTTGCCAATGATGAACTTTTATCAGAGATCGGACAACGCCGACCAGATGCGGTCGTTGTCTTCGCGGCATCCGCTGCGGATGCGCCAAAGATTCGAAGTCTGATTGATAACGTTCGCAGCAGAGAGGCGAACCCAGGAATGCCAATCATTTGCGGTGGAGGGGTCTTCGCAAGAGCGCCAGGACTGGCTGAAGAAATTGGCGCAGATGCGACGGCTGATGATCCATTCGCAGTCGAACGAATGGTCCGCGGCGCGCTGGCATCGCCCCAAACAAGGGCTGCGCCAGTCGCAGTTCCAGTCGCTTCGCTTCGTCGCCGTGCAGCCGTAGCATGATGTAAGTGAAGTCAGCTCCTCCAGATTCGATCATCCTTCGTGCTCGTCGGCATGGACTTTGTGCGGAGTTTGAGAAGAATCTGAAGCAACGATGCGCTTGGAAAGCGGGGGAAAAACTTCTGATTGGATTGAGCGGTGGTGCGGATTCCACGGCGCTCTTATTGCTCGCCGCGGTTCTTGCGCAGCGTGATAAAAAAACTTTTGCAATCAATGCGGTCTATGTGCATCATCATTTGAGGATCGCCGCAGATCGTGAAGTGACGCACTGCGCGAATTTATGCCAGCAGTTAGGGATTGCATTTTCTGCGGTTGATGTTCATCCGACCCGTGGGAAAAGCGGGCTTGCAGCTGATGCGCGTCGGTTGCGTCATGCGGCACTCGCAGATTGCGCTGTGAAGTCCGATTCAAAATGGATTTTGTTGGCTCATCACAGCGACGATGTTCTTGAAACGCTCTTGATGCGTATTGGTCGAGGCGCTGGGAACAGAGGATTGACGACGATTCCTTGGGTGAGGAGATCTGCTCCAAAGAGTTCAATACAAGTTGCTCGCCCATTGCTTTCGATCACGCGCGCACAGATTGAAGAGTTCTGTCGACACTGCGAAGTTGCTTGGTGCGATGACGCGAGCAATTCGAATGTCAAGTCGGCGCGTGGACTTTTGAGAGATCAGATTGTGCCGACATTGCGTGAGCGCTGGCCAGGTATCGCACATCATGCTTTGCTTGCATCCGAGGCTGCTCGCAGTGGTGAGTGGGCACTGAAACAAATCGCATCATTGGAAGGTTGGACAAATTCCAAAATCCCTAGAAAACTGCTGAAATCTCGAGGACCAGAGCTTTCGGCAGCGCTCTTGGCAAACGCACTAAGACAGCGGTCAATCCCAATTTCGCTGCGAATGATTCGGCAAGTTGTTGCCGCGGCGTGTGATCGAACTGTGCGTCCGCGATTCTTTCACGAAGAGGGGGTCAGGATTTCGCTCAATGCACGCGAATTGAGCATTT
This sequence comes from Planctomycetia bacterium, assembly GCA_005792145.1. Lineage (GTDB taxonomy): Bacteria > Planctomycetota > Phycisphaerae > Phycisphaerales > SM1A02 > F1-60-MAGs104. Next base: position 28,032 of record SXSS01000133.1, read on the forward strand.
CACTTGGCGAATGATGAATCGAGTCGAAGCAAACGAAACTGAAGCGATTTATGGCGCAGGCGCTAGGGAAGTTGGCGCAACTGTTGGTTCGCCCAAGCAGGTTTTCCAATCGCTTTCGGTTGCACAAATGACACGTCCTTCTTCGACTACTAAAACCGTCGGCGGCTTCAAGACATAAAGTTTGCCTTCTGGCAATTTCAGCCGCTGGCATCCTTCGCAAGGAACTGGTCCTAGGTCGTCGCCAATGAGAGCGGTTGTGCCTGGAGCTTGTGGGATTTCAATGGCGATCACTTTGACATCTGGGCGCGCGACGGTGAAATAGTTTTCGAAAAGTTCTCTGCAGTGATTGCATTCTGGGTAGTACAAAATGATGATGCATCGACCTTCGAGGGTGAGCGCTGTGAGTATCGGCAGGAGTCTGGAAAGCCCTGTGTCGGGCAGCGTTCGTCCTTGCCACTGCACATAATCAAGCACGACGCTGTCTTTGCCGGTCTCCTGTGGTCTTGGTGATGATGTGATTGCAACTGGAATTCTCAGTGAAATTCCAATAGCGATGACCCAGACGGAGAAGATTCCGGCGCCAATCCAGAATGCGCTGCGAGATGGCGCAACTTCGACTGCTTTGGATCGATCGATGATCAAGTACAGCCCAAGTGCGACCACGAGTCCGACTGCGGGAAAGAGCAACGGTGCAAAACCTGCGCCAGCGGGTGTTGATGCCATCACTGATGCAATAGTCGCGACGCAGAAAAATGCGTATGTCACCAATCCGAATCGTGAGAAGAACGAACCAATCTTTGGCCTCCTGCCGAAAAGCAAGAGTGAAACTGCAACTGCAAAGAGAACGCCGATCAGCAACTGAGCCGTCGCAATTTCTGTAAGCCCAAATCTCTTTCCGACATTGCCCGTCCATACTGGCATCCATGCAGATCCGCCCACGATCCACCCAATGGCGGTGATGATCAACAGGAGCGGTGTCAGAAATCGAAGAGTGAAATGTGTCATTTGAAAATAAATTTTCTTGAGTCTAATAGAAAATTATGGGGCGATGCAACGCTCGACTGCAGCATGGTCTTCAGGATCCGTCACGACAATTGTGACGATTCCGTCGACGACTTTTAACAAGACGGGCGTGGTCAAAACATAGTCCGGTCCCTTGAAAAGTTTCCGCTGTTGACATTCAGAACAGGGCATTTCTAATGAAGCCGCGGGATCAGTGTCTGGAATAGCAATCGTCAATGTTGGAGTATTCAACGGGCCAGAAAAATATTTCTGCAGAAGCTCGTGGCAATGTTCGCAGTCTTCTCTATAGAACATAACGAACCAAGTTCCGGTGTTGATGGATGCGGGAGGAGCTGGAGTCATCAGGCGAGCCATATCTTGCGAATCCAATCGAACTCCGACCCACTTTGCAAATTCTGGAACGTAATAAGGAGCAGCTTTCTGGGGAAAGCCAGGCCAAGTGAGTGGTGGAGTTGGTGTTGTGGAGAGTGTTGATGGCAGTGTTGTCGCCGCACTTGTTTCAGGCGTGGTTGCAGGCGTGGTTGCATCAGGAGAAACTGCGGTTTGGTTGGATTCAGCTTGAGCAACATCTGTAGGCATCTCAATCTCTGCGCGATTTGGAACAAGGGACACGATGCACAAGGAAATCACCCCAAGAACCGCACAACTAGGCAATCCAAATCGGATCGATATGTCGGGCGTCATCTTTGTTCGCTTCGACAAGAGAGCAACGATGAGAAGTGTCGCGTCGATTCCCAGCATCATGACTGGATTGGGGCCGCTCGCTCCAAAGCATCCGCAAGAACCTTTCATTGCTTGTGCAAATCCACCCTTTTGGAATTCTGGCCAAATCATTGAAAGCAGGATGATGCAGAAAAGAGACATCACAGCAATTGCGATAGTGCGCGCAAGTCGTGGCATGCACAACATGGCGGCGACAAGCACAAATTCACTCAGAATGATCAGCCGTGTCGCACTATCAAGCCACGCAGTTCCGGTGAGCCAGAACATCCCATCCATGCTCTGCAACGCAGACAAGACTGGCGGCGGAAGCAACTTTGGATTGCGTTCAATCAGTTTATAAATCGCACCTGCCAACAACCAAAGTGGAATCACAAGTCGACAGATGTAAAAGTAAAGGCGATGGCGGGTCATAGTCGTGGTTTTCTATCTTTTATTCGCAGGAAGTTCGCTCTCTGCTCGGTGGAATCGGCAATCGGTTCGTTCGTATTCGACAACTTTAAGCAGGTTCGAGGCTTTCACAAAGAATATGGATGATCATTTGATGGATCTCTTGGACAGCAGCTCCATCGACTCCAGAGACAACGAGTGAAAGGTCGCACAAGGCACGGGCTTTTCCGCCGTCTGATCCCAAGAGTCCGATGGTTCCTGCGCCCCGCGCTCGTGCTGCTTCAAGAGCGCGAAGAATATTTGGACTATTTCCAGATGTCGAGAGAACGATCAGTTGATCTCCCTTCGAAGCAAGCGCTTCGATTTGACGGGAATAGATGTGATCGAATCCGAAGTCGTTGGCAATGCAAGTCAGCGCAGTCGTGTCGGCGCACAAGCAGATTGATTTCAGCGGCGCGCGCGAAGTACGATAACGACCGATGAGTTCTTCAGAAAGATGGAGCGCCTCTGCGGCGCTACCGCCATTTCCACACGTCAAGATCATGTGCCCATTTGCAAGAGCACGTTGCACGTTTTTGATGAGCGCAGTCAGTTCTTGCTGCATGGCACCAAGATTTCCAAGCGCAACTTTCGCTTGATCAAGTCGATGTTGAATGCAGGCTTCGGCGGTCCGTGCGGAAGGTGACATATTCGCAGTCTAGTGTGAATGCGCCTGTTCATCGACCACTCTGGAAAAGTTTGAGTCTCTGCGCTTCGCTTGGAAAGAGTGGCTAGGCTTCTGTCCCTCGATCGGAGGTCAACATCGCACGACATACTTTTCAACACCAATCTTCAATGCCAGCATCGCGATCTGCGCTTTCTGCGTGGCATTTTTCTCCTGGCGCGATCAATCGATTGCTGCCACCATGGCAGGATGTTCGAATCGAGCAGAACGAGCCGCTTCGTGATGGCTCCCGCACTGTTCTTGGGCTGAAGGTTGGGCCGATGCGGATTCGGTGGATCGCCGTGCATGAGCAAGTCAAGCCTGGCGAACAATTTGTTGATCGTTCGCTTCAAGGCCCATTCAAGCACTGGGTGCACGAGCATTCATTCTTGGACAAGGGAGCGCTGCAGAGCGATCTGCGTGACAGCGTCGAGTATCAGTTGCCGCTCTCTGTCATTTCGGATCTCTTTATGGGCTGGAAGGTTCGCGGCGATCTCGCACAGATGTTTGCCTTCCGACATCGGCGCACAAGAGACGATCTCGCTCGACATTCACACTATTCAGACCGTCCGCGCAGAACAATTGCGGTGACAGGTTCGACTGGAGCAGTTGGTCGCGCGCTGTGCGCGTTTCTTTCCACTGGTGGTCATCGAGTGATTCGGCTCGTTCGTGGTGGATCGCCGCTTGGCCAAGATGAAGTTCGCTGGAATCCAACCGGAGAGTGGGATGCAAGCAAACTTGAAGGTATCGACGCTGTCGTGCATCTTGCCGGAGCAAATATTGCAGAAGGAAGATGGACTCCAGCGCGCAAGAAAGTGATCTTGGAAAGTCGAGAATTGGGAACTCGCAATTTGAGCGAGGCAATTTCAAGATTGAATCGTCCACCATCGGTGATGGTCAGTGCTTCTGGAGTTGGATTTTATGGCAAACTTCAAGATGATTTAGTTGATGAAAGTGCGCCAAGCGGCAGTGGTTTTCTGTCGCAAGTGACGCAGGCGTGGGAGTCCGCATTGCAACCAGTCGAGTCTCGCGGAATTCGCGTTGTTCGAATGCGAATTGGAGTTGTGGTGAATGCGCGGACTGGCGTGATTGGAAGGCTTCGGCTTCCCTTCCTCTTTGGGGCAGGTGGGCGTGTTGGAAATGGTCGTCAAGGGATGAGTTGGATTCACTTGGATGATCTTGTCGCTGCGATTCAATTCGCAATTGAAGAGAAAACAATTTCAGGAGCTGTGAATGCGGTCTCGCCACGACCTGTTGCTCAAATTGATTTTGCTCGAGCTCTTGCAGGGGTGCTTCATCGTCCATGCATCGCGCCATTACCCGCTCCGATCGTTCGGCTGATCTTTGGAGAGATGGGCAGCGAGCTCTTGCTTTCTGGGCAATTCGTGCATCCAAAAGTTTTGCTTGAAAGTGGTTTTCGATTTGGATATCCAACTATTGATGAAGCGCTCCGCTTTGAATTTGGGAAAATCAAATGAAAGCAGAAGCGCAATCTCGCCCGGTGATCGTTTGGTTTCGTCAAGATCTTCGCACGGACGATCATCCGGCACTTCATGCCGCGTCGCAGGACGGGCGTGTGGTGATTCCAGTTTTTATCTGGCATCCCAAGAGTGAAGGAGCATGGAAAGTAGGGGCTGCTTCGAAGTGGTGGCTTCATTTTTCGCTTTCTTCACTTGGGAAAACGCTTTCTGCTCTGGGGTCTCCGCTGATTCTTCGGCAGGGCGCTCCAGAAAAAGTGCTCGCAGAAATTGCCAATTCCACTGGCGCTGCAGGAGTCCACTGTTCGATGCGTTACGAACCGTATGCCAAAGAACAAGAAGCGGTGGTCAGAAAGGAACTGCTTGCAGTCGGAGTCTCGTTTGCAACACACGCTGGAACTTTGATGCACGATCCCGCCGTGATTCGTACTGGTTCGGGAGTTCCATACAAGGTCTACACGCCATTCGCGAAGGCGTATCGCAGCACGATGAGCAGTGATCCACCGCTCTCGTCGCCGAAAGTCTTGAAGGGAATTGGCGCGAAGATTCCAAGCGATTCTTTGGATGATCTCAACCTTCTTCCTGCGATCGATTGGGCAAAGACGATGCGTGTTTGGTGGCAACCTGGCGAAGAGGGAGCGCGCAAGAGATTGTCGAAGTTCACAGTTGAGGCGGCGAAGGCGTATGGTGAGAGTCGCGATTTTCCAGCTGAAGATGGTTCCTCGCGATTGAGCGCGCACTTGCACTGGGGCGAGATTTCGCCGCGTCGAATTTGGCATGAAGTGTCGAAGTCTCCCGCTGCGGCAAGTGTTGGCGCGCAAAAATATCTGGCGGAGATTCTCTGGCGAGATTTTGCATATCACGTGATGTCAAATTTCCCACGCACTGCCGAGAGCCCGCTGCGACCAGAGTTTGAGTCTTTTCCTTGGCAGCCATCTACTCAACGATTGAAAGCGTGGAAGCGAGGTCAGACGGGATATCCAATTGTCGACGCAGGGATGCGGCAACTTTGGGCAACTGGTTGGATGCATAATCGAGTTCGGATGATTGTCGCAAGTTTTTTGGTGAAGCATTTGCTGCAAGATTGGCAGCATGGCGCGAAATGGTTTTGGGAGACGCTTGTTGACGCGGATCTTTCGAGCAATTCGCTTGGATGGCAATGGAGTGCGGGATGCGGCGCGGATGCGGCGCCATACTTTCGAATCTTCAATCCGATTTTGCAAGGTGAGAAGTTTGACTCGCAGGGGACGTATGTGCGCGAGTGGATTCCTGAATTAGCAAAGCTGCCTAACGAATTCATTCACCAACCATGGAATGCGCCGCCTTTGGTATTGCTTCAATCGGGAGTCGAACTTGGTGAAAATTATCCCGCGCCAATTGTTGATCACGTGACAGCGCGAAATCGAGCACTGGCCGCGTTGAGTGAATTCGGCAAGAAGTAAATTTGCCGTGGGAAGTTTGTTGGACAAGCCACGGATACAGCCACGGATACAGCCACGGACACAGCCGCGGAAATGCATAAGTGATCAGCCGTGAAAAGTCCTCTCGGGGCTCAAACAGTCCTCGGCGACCGACACGATCCGATTTACGATTTTTTTCGCAAGCGCAGTCGGCCGCCTGCGGAACTCGCCCGAGAGGACTTTCCAACGGCTGGAGACGCAAACGGATTCGAGCCGCGGACACAGGCGCGGATACAGCCACTGAATTGAATAAGTGGCTAGCCGTGACATTCGGGCGAATCAGTCCGCAGCACAGCGTGTAAAAACTCGGATTCAATATCGAATCTTGCGAGACCTCAAATTCGTTTTTGCCTGCAAGAATCGCGAAAGGGCAACACAGCTGGAATTGCAGCGATTGCGAGCAGTCCCCACACGATCGCAACAGTCCATCCGCCGCCTCCCAAAAGAAATCCGCAGAGCCCCGCTGCAGGTCCAACGACATATCCAAGTCCGATGAGTGCTTCGTGTGTTCCACCCGCATCGATCCCTGCGCATCCAACTCGCAATGCGTAATAAAGAGCTGCGTAATAGATAATTCCGTGCCCCGCGCCAAAGAGCGCGAGCCCGATGACGATGACCGGCACGGATGGAATTGTCACCACGATCGCAAATCCGCCGGCAAGCAGAACAGATCCAGTAAGTAGCGTGCTCCAGCGACCATGCCAGAACGCGATGTGCGCCATAAGTGCGGCGACGACAACACGCGTGCTCAACCAGACTGCAGTCAGCGGTGTTTCGCTTGTCGCATCCAGTTTCAATCGCTCGAGCAGATATGGCATCAGAGGACTCAACGCACCAACGAGCAAATATGAAGCGGGCAAAAGAATTCGCGCGCTTTTTAGATGCAAGATGTAATCAGCCGGAGCTTCTTCCGCGGGTGCATGGTGATGTCCAGGGTGAGAGGGCACAAACCAAAGACACGCCATCGAGAGCAAACTCATCGGCAGAAGTGCGAAGAGTGCAAGACGCGGATTCATCCAGCCATCGCTTTGCTGCAGTGGGGCCATCAAAAAGAGCGCCAACGAAACGGATGTCATCCACACAATGCACCATTGTCCGATTGCTTTTCGCGTCTGCAGTGCGCTTCTTCCCGCCGCCACATACGACTCGATGATTGGCCAAAGACACGCGCCGGTGAAACTCGTGACGATCGCGATCACGATCAAGCCCACACTGGAACTGCCGACATAAATGAGTGGTGCGACCAAGACCTGTATCAGAAACAAGATCATCATCACTTTGCGTGCGTTCACTTGTCGTTCGAATCTTCGAACGAGTCGGCCACAGTAAAGCGCCGAGAATGCATAGACAGCACCAGTGACGATATAGAGCGCGTATGTTTGCGCGGCTGAATAGTGAAATTCTTGGGAGGTGATGAATCCAAGACCGTTCCAAAGCACGCCAGTCGCAAGAGAATTGAGAAAAGTGATCGCCTTGATTCCGAGGCTTCCTCTGCGCGAAATTCGATCCACGATTTGATGCCTGCCGTGAGAGCCATCAGCAGGCGGTGTTGTCTCTTGAGTGATCAATTCTTGCGCCATAAAGTCGCGAGGCTAGTCCCGCAATGGGTTTAGAGGGTTAGAATTGGGCAAGAGTCTTCGTAGCTCAATTGGATAGAGCGTTGCCCTCCG
>SXSS01000134.1 GCA_005792145.1 Planctomycetia bacterium
CACAAGTGCATCGCCAAAGAGTCCGACGCGGTCGCCAAAGATGTCAATCGTTCCGCCTTTGCCTGTGCTGCTTGAAGCATCAAGAGTTCCGTTGACTGCAAGCACTCCACCCTTGCCGCCGCGTGCTGCGATGCTCTTGCCAATGATCGATCCAGAAAGATCCATCGCAAGTGCGTAGAAATCGCCACTCGCCATACCAACGCTTCCATTTCCCGCGTTGATTGTTCCGGTGTTGCTGATAGCCGCTTGCGTTCCTGCACCAGAGCCATCGGCTCCAAGTTGCGAACGACTGACTGTGACCATAACCGGTCCAGTTCCCTTTTGGATCACCACCGAGTCTCCAGCACCCATTGCGAGATAGCCATTGCCGACATCGATCGTCCCGCGGTTGGCGACATATTGCCCAACAAGTGCGACAGCTTGAGCCTGAATCAATCCATCGTTGGTCACTTCACCTACGAGATTGGTGAAGCGGTTTCGTCTTATAAGAAAGTCGCTATTGCTCATCGCGCCTGCGGCGGCGAAGAACCCACCAGTGTTGATCACGGCGCCATTACCAATACGGAATCCTTGTGGATTGATGAGATAGACGATGCCGTTCGAAAGCAGAGAACCATCGATGCGAGTCAATTCGGAACCCGTCACGCGATTCAACACGCGAGCGCGGGATCCTGGCTGAATGAACTGCATGATCTGTCCGGCTTCCACAGAGAGCCGGTCGTATTCGATGATCGCGCCATTGCTGGCGCGAACAATCAGTCGATTGCCATCTTGCGAGAAGGAAACATTCCCGCGCCGAACGCGCACACCCTGCGCGCCACCTGCATCAGCCAAGCTTGTAAACACCAACAAGCTTGCGCAAGCAAATGCGGCAACATTCAGAGATGCTCGCAACCAAGACAACCCGAAGGAAGAAGTGATGAATTTAGATTTTGTGTTCTTCATGGCGTATATTTCTTTTCGAATGAGAATCAGTAAACAATTGAAGCTGAGAACCAGAACTGACTGCTACCGCTTTGGATATCAAGTTGCTCAATAGAATTGAGAGCCCAAGCCCAATCAACTCCAACGGAGAAATTATCTAGGATCGTAAGATCCAAACCAACTCCTGCACTAGTCATTGGCGTGTTGACTTCAAAATCGTATGAGTCGTTACTTTTCATTGATCCGCCGTCGAAGAAAGTGCTGAGCACAAGATCCCAATCTGGGCTTGCTCCAGTTCCGCTGTCAGGAGCCCATCGGAAAGGGCGGTCAACAAATGGAAATTTGCCTGTTGGCGTAGTTGCTGAAAACATTCGCGGAAGATGCATTCGATACTCAACAGTTCCAACGAAGGCGCTATCGCCAGCATTGATCGAGGTTGCAAATCCACGGACTGTGTAGAGGCCTCCCATCGTGTACTGAGAGAGTGGCGTCAACCGATAATCGAAAGCATATTGCCCACGGATCGAACCGAAGATTTCGTGAACCAATGGTTTGTATGTTGCTGATCCCCATCCCGAGTCGAAAATTGGATCTAGATAGAAGGATCCATAGAGCGAAGCATTGATTGTTGTCCAGTTGGGCGAAGTGTCGAAGCGACCAAGATCGTCGAGCGACTCCTGATTGGCATTCGTGGTTGTGTATGAAGCTCCAAGGCTGCCTTGAACCGCCCAAGTGTCCCCGATTGCAAGAGCATCGACAGTTCCCGAGCCAGTGAAGAAATTCGCGTCGCCCGTCGTCCCAAAGAGTTCGTTATCTGCATAAGAGTTCCAAGCTCGCGCTGAAGCATCGAAATCCAAGAAGAAATTACCCTTCTGGTAGAAGGTCCAAATCAGGTCGCCTTGGGCTCCCCAGTTGCTGCCGTTGAAATCCTCGCCAGCGAGTCCCACATCGGAGGAGTTGTAGGTTCCCCAAGTTCCAGTCACTCTCCAACGCAGGTCCTTCATAGTTCCGACTCGAGCGTCGTAGTAGCCATTTACAGACTCATTGTTAGAGAAACTTGCAGTCTGATAGTTGACCGAGAGAATGTCATCATTATTTGTTAACTGGGTTGCCAGAATGCCAACTTGTTCCACCCAATAATTTGTTTGCTTCGTTCCTGTGTTGGAAACTTGGACGAAAACATCAAAGATGTTTTTTTCCTGAACGAAATAGTCAAGCACCACCTGCGAAGAAGATGGTTCAGCAGTAACTGCGGCACTTACAGTTCGGCCTGGAAAGCGGCTGAGAGAGTAAAGATAGTCGTCGAGCACTTCCTTCTCTAACAAATCGCCACCGGCGATTGGCGAACCAGCAATGACAGATGTCTGCTTTGGATCGTTGACATTTTGACCAACGGCGTCTGCCCGAACGCCGGAAGTTACAGTTCGTACAGCGCTGACTTGGGCTGCGACTACGTTGATGGTGTTGGTTCCTGTGGCACTCCCCGACGCATCCATCAAACAAGCGACTCCTCCAACGCCTGCAGCATTGACGGATGCAACAACAGCATTCTGAATGGCGATTCGTGCCGAGTCGGTGAGGGATCCGCTGGTCTTTGAAATTTCGGCAAGGGTGAGGGTGGTCTTGGTTCCAGAGGAAGTTGAACTGCCAGAATAACTAGAACCATTCTTGTAGAGCGTTACCGATGTCTGCATTAACTTATCGGCGCTTGGCATTCGCGGATGATTCGCTGGTTCCATCTTGAAGGTGAACTGGGTTGACTGCGAGAAGCGAGCTTCGCTTGCCCAAGTTGTTGCTTCTGTCTTTTGGGCAGCAGTCGAAGCGCTTTGTGTCGCTAAGGGTTGAATCGCACGGTTTGGCTTTCGTGAATCCGGGATCACCGGATTGGCGGACTGTGATGGAGTCTGAGCGAATGTCGCCGTAGACAAAAACATTGCTAACAAGCCAAAAAACAGGCTTTTCATAAAAAAAGGAATGTGATTTTTTGAAGTGTCAATATTATTTCTGTATAATTTCATTTTGTAGATACCTCCATCATTTTTATAAATACCACCGTAAGTTTCAATACTAAAGTAACTCGCTTTGAGGAATCCGTCAAACGCGCAATGCCTGCGTTGCTTGTGTGGAGCAAGAGAGAGAGAGAGAGGGGGGGAGAAAGCTGTATCTTCTTATCCTGCATATAGATATGAGCAAAAATCATCTTTCAACCGCGTGGTTTGGCGCCTCCGCGGCGGGCTCGTTCGTAGGTCTTGGCGGCAGCGTACTCATCTTCCCCATCCTGAAGGTCGGATTTGGAATGGATGTTCGAAGGGCGATAGGTTTATCGACTCGCGTGTTGCGATGTTCGTGATTGGTGGCGCGCTGCCGGGATCGATTCTTGGCGCGAAATTGATGCCGTACCTTCGACTGAATGTTCTGATCATTATTTTATTTTGTAAGTAATCGGAATTCAAAAATTCTTGCGTGGATTGAGGATCACTTTGTGAGCGTACCCGATCCAAAATTTCAATCTGTCGACCAAATGATCGTGTGCATAGAAGTTGGAATCACACTGGTCGGATTCACGACCGCGGTTGTGCGGCACTTTGTTCAAGGTGACGCGCCGATGATGGCGCAAGTTTTTCACTCGGATGCATTTGCAATCGGATAATTGTCGTGTCTTATTCTTGTTGCGATTCCAGTCGCGCGTGTCATCGCTGTCATCGGAACTGCAATCGTTGTTATCCTCGTGACAACTGCGGTGATTGATCTTGCAGGGCGGAATGATTCAACCGCACAAAAGATCGAACAATGCTGAGTCCAACACAAATGCCTGATTCCAAGCGAAAACTTTTTTCATCCACGAACATTGCGATTGCTGTTGCAGCGCTGGGATATTTTGTCGATGTCTATGACTTGCTTTTGTTTAATGTTGTTCGGTGGCAAAGTCTCGAAGACCTCGGATTGACCATCGATCAACAAACACAAACAGGGGTTTGGTTGCTCAATTTGCAATTGATCGGAATGCTTGTCGGAGGCGTGCTTTGGGGTGTGCTTGGTGATTTGCGAGGCCGACGAAGCGTGTTGTTCGGCTCGATCATTCTCTATTCCGTTGCGAATCTCTTGAACGCTGGTGTCGGCGCAACAAGTGGAGTGTTTTCGTTCGTGGGTGGATTCGATGCGATCACGATGTATGGCATCTTGCGATTCGTCGCAGGTGTTGGCCTTGCTGGAGAACTTGGCGCAGGCGTCACATTGGTTGCAGAAATTTGCTCTCGCCACGGAAGAGGAATCGCCGTGACGATCATTGGAGCAGTCGGTGTTGTTGGAGCCATCGCCGCCGGAGTTGTGAATGAATTTACTGGATGGCGAATGTCGTATGCAATCGGCGGGGTGATGGGACTTGCACTTCTTGTATTGCGCTTCGCTGTTTTTGAAAGTGGACTCTTTGATGCAATGAAGAGTGAAAGCCCCAATCTTTCGCGGGGACTTCTACCGATTTTGAAATCTTGGACGCTCGCCCTGCGTCTGCTGAAAGTTGTCGTTGTGGGAATGCCGATCTGGTTCACGTTGGCAATCATCGTTGGACTCGCACCGAAAATCGCGGGTGAAATGGGGCTCTCGCCAACGCCCAAGCCTGGACACTTGGTTGCGCTGTTTTATACAGGCGCAATTTTCGGAGATATCTCGAGCGGTTTGCTTTCGCAAAGATTGAAGTCTCGGAAAATACCCATTGGCATTTTTCTTTTTGGAACAGCGGTGGGATGCGCGCTGGTCTTGCTGCTTGGTCCACGAAGTGCGGCGTGGTATGGCGCGGCAACTGTTGTGATGGGATTCTTCAGCGCGTACTGGATCGTGGTGATCACCACGGCGAGCGAACTCTTCGGCACAAATGTTCGTGCGACTGTCACGACGATGACACCAAATTTGATTCGGGCGAGCGCCGTGCCGATCAGTATTTTCTTTGCGCTGATTGCCCAACCGCTTGGCGCAGTTGGAGCGACATGGCTGAGTGGCGGACTGTGCTTCGTACTGGCCGCACTCGCGCTGTGGCGACTGCCTGAACCATTCGGACGCGATCTGGATTTTTACGAGGAGTGATCCACCGTGCGAGCGTTGACCCGTCGCGGTTTATTGCGCGGAGGCGGATCGCTTGGCGATCAATTCGTCGATTCGCTCGAGACGGCGACGATGTTGAGCGCGATCGGGTTCGATCAATGTCAACGCGAAGATATGAATACGCGCCGCATCGAAGTCCCCCGCTTCAAGCGCGCATGATGCCGCGAGTTCGCGTGTTGGCGCGCTGTATGGATCGATGCGCGCGGCTCGCTCCGCGGCGATGAGCGCGGCCTTGGGATTTTTTTCCGCTCGCCCGATGCGCGCGACTTCGAGTGCGAAAGAAGGATCGTTGTCCGCACGAGCGTCGAGGAACATCAAGTGATCTCGCGCCGCAGCGGATTCGCCCCGAGCCATCGCGCGCGCCGCGAGTCTTTGATGAGGCCACGGATCGAGCGGACGAGATTTGGAATACCGCTCAAGCAGTTGCGCTGTCGCATCATCGATTCCACCTGTCACCGCCAAAGCGTCCATCGAAGCGCAACGAGAGACTGCTCGACGCGCTGCGATTTCCAGCACGTCGGGGTGGTTGGGATTTGCCGTCAAAATCTTTGCGAAGGCTTCATCGGTGATTGGCTCTTCGGCCTTGGGCATGGTGACAATTGGGGCATCTGGCGACATATCATCTTGTTTGGCTCCATCTTGTTTGTCTCCATCTTGTTTGTTCACAATTCCAAGCAACACATCGATCGAAGGCTCCGCCGCAAGCCCCCAAGACGCGACTTGTAATGTCGCCCAATTCTTGAAGTCGGCCATGAACTGCTCGCGTGAAATGCCGAGCACAGCAGGAAATGCTTTCGCCTCTGTCTCGCCGCGCGCATATCGATCGAGCAATTGCACGATCACACTCTTGCCATACACCTCGCGCATGAACTGAACCATCCAATGTCCTTGCGCATAAGCGAGCGTGCGATCGGATGGACGCTTTGGGCGAACGAAAGCCCACTTGATTTCGTCGAGATCGAAGAGTTCATTTTTCTGCAGAGTATTCGCCAATAATTCATACGTTCGCCAATCGCGCTCCTTGTGCTCCATATCAACCGCGGCCGCTTCGGTAAACCAATGCGGAATGCGGTTGCTGGTGCGATCAAGCGTGACTGTGTGAACAAACTCGTGTCGCAGCGTGTCGAGCCAATCAAATCTTCCAATCGATTTACTTGTGCCACTATCTCGCGGAGGTTCGAGTGCGATGACCGGCCCCGTGCTGGCGGCAACCGTATGAATTTGCGGCATTCCCGTGATGCGAACCCCGAAATATTTGTGATCAGGCATCAACTCGATTGTCGTGATTCCCTTGGGTTCATGTCCATAGTGATCACAGACTTCGCGGTACATCGTTTCTAATTGTGCGGGCATACTTGCGGCCAAAATTTCATCAACGCCCGCTCGACATCGCACACGAAAATGTTCGCTCTTGAAAACTTTCCATCCCGCCATTTCTTCCAACAGAAATTTACTGAACGCGATGCGCTTGTCATACGGATCAAGACGCACGGCTTCCGTCAGTGCGGCGAGAGCTTCTTCGTCGTGACCAGCCTGCATTTCCAGCAATCCAAGATCGTTGCGAGGAACGCTCCAGTTTGGTTCGCGACGCGCTGATTCATTCAGCATGTCCGCGGCATCCGCGTATTGTCGAGCAAGCGAGAGATATCGCCCAACTTGCCACGAAGCTCGACCGCTATTGGGCGCAAGCGCGTCGGCCTTGGCAAGAGTTGCGCGCATTGCATCAAAGTCATATCGCAGTGCATAGGCCGATGCCTCGAGCGCGATCGCCTCTGGAAGCATCGGCATTTGAGCGCGAATATTCGCCAAGACTGCAAGAGCTTCATCCGCATCAAAGCGACAACACGCAGAATCTGCGCGCAGTAAAGCCGCAGGAGCACAAGGCGCAGTGGCATCAACTGTTGCCGCTGCTTCGGTGATCCGAACTGCGGCGCGTTCCGCTCCGTCGAAGTCGAATCCCATCAACGCGACTTCACCAAGAAGTTGCCACGCATCTGCGGATCGCGGATTCAGCGAGAGTGCTTCTCTCAGTGCTGCGACAGCTTCTTCAACATTGTGCTTCTCTATGAGGAAGCGCGCTTCGACAATTCGTCCGCGCCAATCCAATCGATCCATTTCGCGCGCATCCGCAAGTGTCTTGATGATCGCATCACATGAAGCCACATCCGTTGCACGAACGCGCGCAAGAACCGTCATTGCTTCAGCGGCCATAACGATATCGGTGGCGGTGATTGTTTTTCCATCAACAAGTTCTCGAACCGCTTCCGCTGCCGCGGTCGCAGCTTCGTCTTGTCGACCGAGACCTTCGAAACATTGCGCACGCAAAGATGACGCGGGCGCGCCAGGCAAATCGGTCAAGACTTGTATCGCTGCATCGAATCTCCCCTGCTTCACCAGTGCCTCCGCGCCTAAAATTGCGGGAACTCCCTCGGGCAATTTTGCGCTTGTCAAGACAGCGCTTGGAACCCCGGCATCAATCGCAGCACGCGCGCGACGCGCGGGATCCGCGAGATCATCCGTCGTCCACTGCCCGTGACGGATGCGCGTATTCGCTCGATCTTCATTACTTCGCCACTCTGCATCGATTGAAATCTGCGCCGCGGGCGCAAGCGTCGCGGTCTTGGGCACGGCAGAACCCTGTCGAGCATCTGACGAAGCAACGATGGCGCAAACTGTCATCGCCGCAACCGCAAGAGTGCCGCGAAGCGACAAAGTGGCGGGAAATTGATTCGTCATTCGCATTGTCGATGTAAGCGTATCCCGAGTCCCCGCTATTCACCTCAACTTCAGCAAGTTCAAGGATTCAGTGGACGCGTATCTATCTTCCAACCTTCTGTTGATGGCGGCGAAAGTATTGCGCGGGCCGCATCATCAAGGCCAACATCCAATCGACCATCTCGCAGCAGAACGCGTGTCTTATCGCCATTGATCGCTTCGACTTCGACTGCGCGCGGGATCAGCGATGCACGATCAAGAATGATCGTCATTGCCGCGGTATCACGCGCCATTTTTGTTCCGACTCGCGGAATCAAACGCAGAATAACAAGCGCACTCTCGTTTGGATTTTTTTCTGTTGATGCGGGCTTTGCTGTGGCAAGCGAACGGAAAAATGGCGCATCGGGAAGCGTTCCAAGTGTCACAATAAATTCTCGTTCGACATCTCTCCGTGGCTGACCAAGCGGAACTGGGAATGGACCTTCTCCAACTCGAAGTGGATCGAACGATTCTCCTTCGGGGGCGAGTTGACGATGGATCGCCTGCTTTTTTGTTGGATCAAATTCCCACATCCATCCACCGCGAAAAACAAATCTGCGCGCATCGGTCGACCCGCGACCCGTGCTGTCGATAAATTCGTCGAAGGCAATTCCAATTTCCCGATCCTTTCCAGAAGGACCAAGAACAACAACTCGTCCACGACGAACTTCGCGCTCATCAGTCAACGATTCAAACTTTTCCATCGTCGCACTCGCGGTGAAATCTTTCATCGTGCGCCCCTGCTCTTCCATCGCATCAAGAAGAATCTCGACCGTGGCGTTTGCTTGGATGGGAGTTTGCGCGGGAGTTTGCGCGGGAGTTTGCGCGGGAGTTTGCGCGGGAGTTTGCGCGGGAGCTTGCGCGGGAGCTTGCGCGGGAGATTGCGCGGGAGTTTGCGCGGGAGATTGCGCGGGAGTTTGCGCGGGAGATTGCGCGGGAGCGGGAGTTGGTGCAATCACGACCTCGTTCGTATTCCCACTCGCAGGCGGCACGCTTTGGCAGGCAAGCAAACCAAACATTGAAGCACTTATATATAGAAGAAGTAATGTGATCATGGGAGTGAGACCATTCATTGAATTGGAACTTGCTCCACGATCTCAAGGCCGAAACCATGCAATCCTGGCATCGCCTTTGGATGATCACTCAACACACGCAGACGGCGTAAACCCAAGTCGCGCAGAATCTGTCCCCCGATGCCGAATTCTCGCTGATCCATCGGCTGAGCGCGCGCGCCAATACCACCGAGCCTCGTGAGATCGGGGGCATTCACATCATCTCCACCACTGCGGCGAACTTGATGAATGAGATCGGTCAGATCATCGCCTTCGCTTTCCGTTCGCAGATAGACAAGCGCGCCTTTCTTCGCTTTGCGAATCGCTCGTAGCGATGCGCGAACAGTCTCTTGACCGGAACGCTCGCCGCTTGCGCGTGTCGTCGCAAAAATATCACCAAGAATATCTCTTCGATGCATGCGAACCAAGACTGGATCTTCGTGCGCACTTGGTCGACCATCGCTTTCGAGAACTCCAACTCCGCCAAGACAAAGAGCCAAATGAGGCTGTGGATCGAGCGAACTATGCCAGGCATAAAGAGTGAATGGACCTTCGGGAGTTTCCACAACAACTCCGCTTGCGGGAGCAATTCGTTTGACCAAAGTCTCGCCGCGCAAACGATGTTCGATGATCTGCTCCACCGAACAAATCTTCAACTCATATTTCTCACACAAAGTTTTCAGATCGTCCATTCGAGCCATCTCACCATCTTCGCGAACGACTTCAATGATGCACGCAGCAGGAAGCAATCCCGCCAAGCGACAAAGATCGACCGATCCTTCGGTCTGTCCTGTTCGCACCAAGACGCCGCCTTCGCGAGCGCGCAGAGGATTGATATGACCAGGCCGCACGAAATCGTCTGGGCGACTCTTTGGATCTGCGATCATGCGAATCGTCGTCGCGCGGTCGCGCGCGCTGATGCCAGTTCCAACGCCATGTCGCGGATGTCCATCAATCGAAACTGTGAATGCGGTACCGCGCAAACTGGAATTCGATCCAGCTTGAGGATGCAGAGCGAGTCGCTCGCACGTTTCGCCATCGATCGAAACGCAGAGATATCCTCCGGCCACACGATTGAGAAAATTGACCGTCTCAGGCGTGATCGCTTGCGCGGCGCAAACTAAATCACCCTCGTTTTCTCGCTGTTCGTCATCCACAAGGACGATGATCCGCCCCGCACGGAGTTCTTCAAGGATTTCAGGAATGGGCGCGAAGGTGTTCATGGACGGTTCACTTTATCCTTCCCGTATGACAAGCGTGCGCCTTCGATCAAAATCCGTCGTGAAAAAATCTGCCACCGCAAAAAGCAAGGTCGATCTTGCCACACGCCGCGACGAATTGTGGCTTCTCGAATTGACGAGCACTCCCACTGCGGCTGGACACGAAGAACGCGTGATGGCATGGATTGATGGTTGGCTCGCTCCGCGCAGATCGAAACTGGACATTCAGCGTGATGATGCTGGCAACTTTCTCATTCGCCGCAAGGATCGATCACGCACCGCGCGTCCAATTCTGATCACTGCGCATCTTGATCATCCTGCGTTCGTTGTTCTCGTGCCTCCTTCCATGAAAGGTCCTGCCGCATCGCGGCGAAACTTGACGATGGAATTTCGAGGTGGTGTGAACGATCCATATTTTATTGGAGCACGAATCGAAGTCATTGATTATTCCGGCTCGCGATTTCCCGCGACGATCATCACCCTTGATGCGAAGCAGCAACCATTCAAGCGTGTTGTCGCTCGACTGGATCAAACTCCAACAAGCGATTCGATCGCGGTGGGAGATATCGCTCGTTGGCTTCTTCCTGCGCCGCGCATCGTGACGCGTGCCGTCGGCGCACCAATGCCAAACGGAGAGCCAGCCGAAGTCCGCGTCATCGAAACAAATGCATGCGACGATCTTGCGGGGGTCGCCGCGGCATGCGCTGCATTTGATCGATTGATGAAGAACAAGGTTGCGGCGAATGTCGGACTTCTTTTTACAGTCGCTGAAGAAGTTGGATTCATCGGAGCAATCCACGCGGCAAAAACGAAGTTCATTCCGCGCAATGCTCGATTGATTTGCCTCGAAAACTCGCGCAGTTTCCCGCACGATTCTCCAATCGGCGCCGGCGCGATCTTGCGCGTCGGCGATCGAATGAGCGTCTTCAGCCCAACACTGACAAACGAACTCTCGTTCCTCTTCACCGCACACCGAAAGAAGCGCGCTGGATTTCAGTGGCAGCGCAAATTGATGGCAGGCGGAGGGTGCGAAGCGACCGCATTCGCCGCGTATGGATTTGAATCCACTTGCCTTTGCCTGCCGCTTGGAAATTATCACAATATGAGCGACATCGATGGCACTCTCGCCGGCAAGCGACCTGCGAAGATCGAATGCGAGTTTGTCTCGATCGATGATTATCACGGAATGATCGAAATGTTGATCGTCGGCACAACAGGCTTGGCCGCAACGGATGTGGCGAGCGCAAAGCGGAGAACGCCTTCCATCTCTGTCCACTTGCCCGTTATGGAGATGCTCTATCGCAGATCATCTTCCGTGCTCGGCGGATAAATCTCTACGATCCCAATTCTCTATGTCGAAGAACTCCGCACGAACTCCTCGAAGCAACGATCTAGCTCAACGCATAGACGCCGGCTTTCGCGAAGCCCTGTCTGCCGCGATGGGTGAAAGCGGATCATCGGCAGATCCATCGATCAAGGTCGCTGCAAATCCAAAATTCGGTGATTTTCAAGCCAATTTTGCAATGGGGCTTGCCAAGACTCTCGCCCAGTCGCTTGGCAAGAATCCACGCGAAATTGCGCAGATGGTCGTCGATCACGCACCGCAATCGCTGCGTGATCTGTGCGAACCAATGGAAATCGCAGGGCCTGGGTTTGTCAACATTCGACTGAAACCAGAGGCAATCGCTGCGGCGTTGACCGCGATGGACATTCCGTCGCTTGGAATGTCCGATGCAAATGGCGCACATTCCGTGGCGGTCGATCTCTGCGGAGTGAATGTCGCCAAGCAAATGCATGTTGGGCATCTGCGAGCGACAATCATCGGCGACACGATTGCGCGACTGTACGAACGGCTTGGATGGAAAGTCTTTCGTCAGAATCATCTCGGCGATTGGGGCTTGCCGATTGCGATGACGATTGCCGCGCTGCGACGCGCGAAGACTGACATCAATCGTGTGACGCTTGATGATCTGAACACTGCGTATCGAAATGCCCAGATGCAAGGACGCGATGATGAAGCTGGACTCGCCGCCGCGCGCGCAACGCACGTTGGTCCACATCGCATCGCAGAATTGGAAGCGCAGCACGACGGGGCGTCCGATGCCTTGCGCGATGCGCACGACACGCTTCGGCGCTTGCAAGCTGGCGACAAAGAGATCGTCGCGGATTGGCAGAAATTGATCGATGTCACGATGCGGGAGGTCTATGAAACAGCGCAAATATTGGGCGTTGACCTGAAGCCAGAACATAATCGTGGCGAGAGTTTCTTTCGTGATCGGCTTGCAACCACAGTTGATGATTTTGTGAACGCAAACCTTGCAGTGCGCGACGACGGAGCGTTGGTCGTTCGCTTTGCCGATCGTGAACGTCCGTTGTTGATCCAAAAATCCGATGGAACTTCGCTCTATGCAACCACCGATCTCGCCGCCGTCAGATATCGCATTCAAGATCTTGGCGCGGAACTTGTCGTGTACTGCGTCGATGCGCGTCAAAGAGATCACTTCCGCGATGTCTTTGATGCCGTGCGGTTGATCGGATGGACGAAGCGACCTGATGATTCCCAAGCATCGCTGGTGCATGTTCCATTCGGCGCGGTCCTTGGCGCGGACAAGCGACCACTGAAAACACGCAGCGGCGAAAACTTCACGCTCAAAGCTTTGCTTGACGAAGCGGTCGCTCGCGGTCGACGCGAAGTGCGATCTCGTGCGGCGGTTCCCGATGCGCCAACATCTGGAATGTCTAGTGCAGAATTGGACGCGATCGGCGAGGCTGTTGGAATCGCGGCGATTAAATATGCGGATTTATCCAGCGATGTTGGCCGAGACTATGTCTTCGATCTTGACCGAATGGTTTCCTTCGAAGGAGATACTGGGCCATATGCACAATATGCCCACGCAAGAATCTCTGGAATTCTCGCCAAAGCAGGAGCGAATGGTGCGACGAGTCCGATCATCATCGGCGCGGCAGAAGAACGCGCGTTGGCATTGAATCTCTTGCGATATCCAAGCGCGATCGAAGATGCCGCCGCGCAACTGGCACCCAATCGACTTGCTGCGTTCATTTATGAACTCGCGAATACTTTCAACGCGTTCTATCAAACCTGTCCGGTTCTTCGCGGAGTCGATGACTCAACGAGATGCTCGCGACTTCGATTGTGCGATATCACGCGCCGCGTGTTGGCCGACGCGCTTTCCATCATGGCAATTTCCGCTCCCGCTCGAATGTGAAGACGATGACCAATACACATCCCAATCTTAGACTTGTCGATCACCCACTGATCCATCACAAACTTTCGTACATCCGAGATCGCACCACGCCAACGCGTGACTTTCGCCGGTTGCTTTCGGAGATTGCAGCGTTGATGACATACGAAGTTTGCCGAGAATTCCAGACAGTTTTGGATCATGTCGAGACGCCCCTCGAACGAACCGCCGTTCAAAGACTCGCCGCGCCGATCACTCTTGTGCCTGTGCTTCGTGCTGGACTTGGAATGACTCGTGGCGTTCTTGATCTGCTGCCAGATGCGCGTGTCGGCCACATTGGAATTCGCAGAGACGAATCAACGGCGCTGCCGATTGGGTATTACACCAAGCTTCCACAGAATGTTTCGGATGGCCCAGTGATCCTTGTCGATCCGATGCTTGCGACTGGCGGTTCATGCGCGCACGCGCTGAGGTTGCTGCGCGAAGCAGGTTGCGAAGACCTTCGCGTGATTTGTCTTGTTGCCGCCCCCGAAGGCGTGGAGCGACTTGCGAAGGACCATCCAAACGTGCGCATTTATGCCGCGGCACTCGATCGTGAATTGGACGAGAACAAATACATTCGACCGGGCTTGGGCGATGCTGGCGATCGCTGCTATGGAACGGGTTGAACACCAACCGATTCGCATCATTTATCGCCAATAACCCGCAGAATCAGGCATCTTTCTTCCAGGGTATATCCGCGACACCGCGCGCAAGATTTGCTCTTCGAGCCATCGCGAAGAATAAATCCCCAAGTCGATTGAGATATTGAATCGGAGCATTTCCGATCGTTTCATTTTCATTCAGCGCAACCAACAATCGCTCGGCCCGACGACAGACCGTTCGCGCAACATGTAAATGTGTCGCGAGCATTGTTCCACCTGGAAGAATGAACACGCGAATCTCTTCGTTGCCTCCATCAATCTCGTCGATGAATTTTTCTGATTCTGCGATATGCCGATCGCCGATGCGAGGAACGCGCGCTTGCGTTGTTGAACTCGTCGGCGTTGCAAGATCGGCGCCGAGATCAAAGAGTCGTGACTGCAGATGAATCAATATCGCATACATACGCGCTTCGACTGGATTATCCGCCGCACACTCTGACGCACACATTCCAAGCCAAGAGTTCAATTCATCAACGGTTCCATATGCTTCGATACGCGGGTGATCTTTTCTCACGCGGCCGCCGCCATACAATCCCGTCGATCCGTCATCACCAGTCTTCGTATATAATTTCATGCTATTTTCCTCTGTTTTCGCGGCAATTCATTGGCAAGTACATTTCATACTTCGGGACGCAACACCAGCTCTGGCGCGACGGATCGTATTCCACTTGCATCGGAAATTGTGACTGCGAATCCTGGGCAGAGCGCTCCTGCACTCCACTTTCCATCTGTTGATAGCGCGATGATGCCGACCTGTTGATGCGCAAGTGGTTTGTGTCTTCGTTCGATTCGCTCCAGGACTTCTCGCACTGCATCGAGTGGAGTTGATCCGCGGCGCATACATTCGACAGCGAGAAATGATCCGCTGACTCCCATGACGAATTCGCCCATGCCAGTTGCGACCGCACCGCCACCTTCTGGATCGACATAGATTCCGTGACCTGGTATCGGCGAATCTCCAACGCGACCCGCCAACTTGAATGGCATTCCACTCGTCGAACATGCGCCGGCCATAACACCTTGAGTATCGATCGCAAGCACACCGACCGTGTCGTGGGGAATATGCTTCTCTCCGATTGGCGATGGCGACTTCGAAAAAAGTTTTCCAGAGTCCACTCCTTGATCCGTCGGTCGAGTCGTCTTCTCTCCAGATCGCCAACGCTCCCACGCCTGACGCGCGTCCGCCGACAAAAGTTCCGCCACCGGCATCCCCATAGCATCCGCAAACGAATCCGCACCTTCGCCGACCAACATCACGTGGTTCGTCCGCTCCATTACCAATCTGGCAAGATCCGCAACATGCAGATGCCGCGTGACTGCGCAAACCGAACCGCATCGTTCAGGCGACATCATCACGCAAGCGTCAAGGCTTATGCGTCCTATAACATCTGGAAGCCCGCCAAATCCTACCGAATCTACCTCAGAATTGGCTTCTGCTTCTCTCGCCACTGTACAAACTGCATCGAGAGCCCCGCCACCAGACGACAGTTTTGGCCATGCCAATTTGCATCCGCGAGCCGAAAAACTCCAAGTTGCAAGCATAAGGGGGTGGGAAGAATTGCTTGGCATTGATTTTGGGGTTTAAGAGATCCAATGATAATCGGGGACAATATTTT
The DNA here is from genome assembly GCA_005792145.1 of Planctomycetia bacterium. Lineage (GTDB taxonomy): Bacteria > Planctomycetota > Phycisphaerae > Phycisphaerales > SM1A02 > F1-60-MAGs104. The sequence goes on from SXSS01000134.1 coordinate 15,572, forward strand.
GGGGTTTTTTTAAGATAACAG
>SXSS01000023.1 GCA_005792145.1 Planctomycetia bacterium
ACGCAGTCCTCTGATCCGAATGCGCGAGCACCGCAACCGATTTATTTTCAAGCCCGCGATACTTTGCAAGCACTTCGATTTGCTTTTGCTTTTCAATATTTGCGCCGATTGCAGAACTCAGTCCCGCCAGAATGCAGCCACTCATCGGAAGGAGCGATGCCATGGTCAGAAGGCAACAGATGCGCGCTGTCACAAATGAAGACTTTGGCACTCGTTGAATATTGTCCATGCGTGTCGTCATAAGAGCAATCCTCGAAAGGTCAACATCTTATAGCCCCAGGACAACAGAACCACAGCGCCAAGGACCCACCAAAATTTTCCACCAATTTTATCTGTGATCGCGCCGAGCATTCGAGACCCCGTGAGAGCCACATAAACCGACACGACTGCGAATCCAGCTGTGCCAACTGCGAGCAAAAAACCCAAAGGTTGCGCCAGAAAAGAGTCGAAGAATCGGCCATCTGCAGCGAGAGCGAACGCCGTCGTCATTCCGCAACTTGGGCACGGCAAGCCAATGGTGGCGGGCCATGAACATGCTGAAATTCCCAGTTGCGTATGCGTCCCCATTCCTTCAGAAGAAGGTTGAAGCCACGCCGCCACGCTCAAGAGGGTGATTGCGCAGATCGAGAGCGCCGCGATGGTCAAACGCTCTTGGATCGAGAGACGCTGACTTTGTCCAGCTGCAACTGGCGAGGATGTTGAAGCGACACTCATTGAATATGCATCGTAGTCGATCAAGATGCGAAACGACTAGTCTGATGTGATGGCACTTGCATGGATCGATGGTCATCTTGATCTCGCATATATCGCAATGCAATGCGGTGATATTCGACGTGAGCCCGTCAATGGTGAAGATCGCTGCGTCAGTCTTCCCGCACTTCGGCGTGGAAATGTCGGCGTGATCGCTGCCACCATTTTTGTGGAAATGGGTTTGGATGCTTGCACGAAACCATGGGGATATCGCGACGCAAGTGATTGGGATGGCGCGAATCGCGCTGCTGAATTGCAAATGTCTTTTTACGAAACTTTGGAAAATGAGGGACTCGTGCGCATTGTTCGCACGAGCGAAGACCTTGCCGACGAAAGCAAAACGCGATTGCTGATTCTGATGGAAGGCGCGGATCCCATTCGAGATGCGGATGATGTTGCTCGTTGGCATACGCGCGGCGTTCGAATGTGCGGTTTGACTTGGGCGCTTGGTTCGCGTTTCGCAGGAGGAAATCAAAGTGGCGGTGGATTGACTTCGGCGGGTCGCGATGTGGTTGCGGCATTCGATTCGCTTGGCATTGTGCATGATGCGAGCCATCTTTCGGATGCTGCCTTCGATGATCTCGTCAGCGCAACGAATCGATCAATCGTGGCATCGCATTCCAATTCTCGCGCACTGATGGGATCGAACCAACGCCATATTCGCGACGACCAAGTGCGCGAAATCACCCGGCGCGGCGGAGTTGTTGGTTTGAACTTGTATGGCAAGTTTCTGGCGGTCGATCGTCCATCCACATTGAAAGACGCGCTTGACCACGTGCTGCACATTGCCGCGCTTGCGCAGTGCGATGACGTTTGCGCTCTTGGCTCTGATCTCGATGGTGGTTTTGGACCAGCGTCGGCGCCAGAGGGATTGCGCGGACCGGAATTTTATGCCGCTTTGACTGATGCTTTCGCTTCACGGGGTTGGAGCGCGACGGCATGCTCAAAATTTGCGCATCAAAATTGGTTTCGAGTCTGGAATAACGCGCTCGTTGAGCGGCGATAAACCGCCTAAATTCAAGCAGTTTCTGAAGAATTGAGATCGACTCGGCGGCGAACGACTGTTCCCATGGCCGCGACATCGACGCGCGCGTGGAGCAAGACGCCAGTGCGGTGCAGAAGCGCTGCGTCGCGTGCGTCATCGAGCAAGATGTGTTCGATGACTCGCGCGTTGGTGGAATCAATTTGCGGACAAGCAGCGCAGAGCAATTTCCAATTTGCACGCGCCCAAGCCGCGGCAATTCGAAGACCATTTGTGCCAGTATTCGATTGAATCAAGTGCAGTGCCGCAAATTCATCGAGCGCCAATTGAACATTTGCAGCATCTGGACAATTGAAAGCGAGAGGTGTGAATTCAGGGAAATAATCACGCACAACTCCACTGCTTGTTGCGGATGAATTCTGCGCAGATTCTGTTGGCTTCTGGGCGGAAATCGACGGCGCAAATTCCGTGGGCGCAAAGTTTGCGCAAGCCTGCGACTGGGACAGAGGTGGTTGCGGCGATGCGATCTCGGGACGAGCCATTGGTCGATCCCGATCCGAAAATCGATCTGGATTTCCATTCATAGCAATTCCAATAAATTCCAGAGCAGCCGCAACATCGAGCGAACTCAACATCGCAAGTGGAACAGGACCGGATGATTCGACTCGATCGACTCGAGGAGAATGTGCGCCGAGTGATAATGCTACGGCGATCGTTCTCTCTGCCGCCCAAGCGATCAAAGAATTGCATGCAGCTTGCGCCGATGTTTCTGGGGATCCAACAAATGCGAGAGCGATCTTGCATACGGATGCGCCACCCATTTTCCCAGCTTGCACAACTGCTTCAATTGTCTTTTTTGCCGCAGCAAGCGCTGTTTCATCTGTTCCGGTGAGAAGCACCAATGAGCATCCAGAAAGCGCGATCGCCGACGCATCACTTTGGCAATCCGTGCAAACGATCCACGACCGTGCAAAGACGCTCGCGCGTTCCATCCACGCTCCTCCATCAGTAGGAAGCGCGCGACCTTGAGCTCGATAGACCTCGCCGCGACTTGCCGCACCATCGAGACGAATCAGCGCAACTGGACCAGATGTTCGAGCGTGTTGGTCTGCGTACTGAGCGATCCAAATTCCCGCGAGTGTGGGAACATTTCCCACAATCAGCAATGTCGGCATCAGTGAGGCTTGTGCGACGGCTCTGGACTTCGAAGTGCCGAAACCACTCGAACCTCCACCAAGAAATGCGGAGGTGATGCCATCAAAGTCGTCGGGGGCGCGGCTCATATGGCTTGATCCACTTTCGTCGCGCGCAATCGTTCGGCAACCTCTCCCATTCGACCTTCGCCAACAGATGGAGCAGGACTTTGCACTTCGATTTCGACAATCGCCGGCTCGACTGAACGCGTGTTTGTTCGCGGCGCAGAAAGTTGAGCGAAGACTGCTGCGTCTGGATTCGACACATCGCTTCCCGCTGCGATTCCTCCTGCTCGCTGCGCAGTAATGTTCTGAGAAATCATCCAATCTGCAAGTCTCTCGAAATCTTTACGCGCATCAGATGTCGGCGCATATTCGGTCACAGGTTGACCAAATCCTGCGGCTTCGCGCAGGACATCGTGTTCGCGAATCATCGTTGACACCACATTCTCTCCAAAGGTACGGTCGATTGCCGCCAAAATGTCCTGTGAAATGCGGGATTCTTGGCGAACAAGAGTTGGAAGGACTCGAATTGCAATATGCCTTTGAAGTTTGTCCGCGACAGCTCGGATTGTTGACACTTGTCGTTCAGCTGCGCGGAATGCGAAGTATCCCGTTTCAATCGGAATGATCACTTCATCGCAAGCGCGCAGAGCATTAAAGACAAGAAGTCCAATGTGAGGAGGACAGTCGATGATGCACCATTCAAATCGTGGAGCGACTCGATCAAGAAGTCCCGCGAGACGACGATCGCGATCTGGCGCATCGTGCAGCGGACCACCTGGTGCTTCGAGCAACGCTAAGTTGACTGTGCATGGAGCCAAGACCAATCCCGGTGAAGGCTCCCAAAAAAGTCCATCATCCAAGAGCGCGGTGCCACTTCCTTGTCGAAGCGCCTCTTCGATTCCCACCTCGATTCGAGCGGCGGGAACACCCAAAGCAAGTCCGCAGTGACCTTGCGGATCAAGGTCCACCAAGAGCGTTCGTTGTTTGCGTGCGGCAAGAACTGCGGCAAGGTTGACCGCCGTGGTGGTCTTGCCACTTCCACCTTTCTGATTCACGATTGCAATCACACGCATCTTGCCTCAAGATCGACTGACTCGCCCACTTCTCTTGAAGTCTGGGAAAATCCGGGCAAGTCAAAGTGAGTCAGAAGGAAATCTCAAACCGAGTCGACGGCGCCGACCGCTCGCAATCCCACGCGCAGCAATTCTGGATCAGCTTGGCGAACGATGTCTGCGCCGCCGCCGGTCTTGGGCAAAATGAGCGTCAGCGATCCTTCAACCCGTTTTTTGTCGAATCCTGCTGCTTTTTCGAGTGTTTCGACGGTTGCCGATTGCGGCAAATTGACTTGAAAGCCAAGCGCTGCGACTCGATCTCGAACGCTTGATGCCCCTGCGGCGGTCATTCGACCAGATGAGGCAGAGGCGGCGGCGGCGGCGACGAGTCCCAGAGCGACCGCTTCTCCGTGGAGCAGTTCACTGGAGAATTGTGATTCGATGGCGTGGGCAAAGGTGTGACCAAGGTTCAACAGCATTCGCTGATTGGCTTCGCGAGGATCGGCCGCGACGATGTCCAATTTGACCGCAGCCGAGCGCGCAATCAAATCGATCATCTTCCATTGATCAACGGGCTCGCTGCTGGTGTAAATCGCAAGCGCCGAAGCGAGCAGTGGCTCGATTGATCCATCCACCAACATTGAATGCTTCAGACATTCTGCAAGCCCTGCTCGGAAGTTTCGTGGCGACAATGTTGTGAGCGCTTGCGTATCAGCGACCACAGCCGACGGAGGCCAGAATGCACCGGCAAGATTTTTCCCCCAGTGATTTTCACCCAGAGCTTCGGCCAGCGGAAGATTCATTCCAGTCTTCCCACCGATCGCTGCATCGACCATACCCAGAAGGGTCGTGGGTACGGCGACCCAAGCAATACCACGCAGATATGTCGCAGCGCAGAAACCTGCGATATCCGTGACAATTCCCCCACCAACTGCAACGATCATCCCCTGTCGATCGATATCCGCGCGCACCGCAGCATCCATAACTTTCGACCAAGACTCTGCGGACTTGTTGGGTTCGGTTGCGAGAATGGAGACTTGCGAGATCGCTGCGCCCATCGCCGAATCGTTCTTCAATGACCGAGCAACAACTGATGACCAAGTTGTGGCAACCGCTTCATCCGAGACGATCAGAATCTTCGCTGGGGTTTTTCCGCCATTCGCTCGACGAATGTGTTGGGCGATCGAAGCGAGTATTCCACTGCCGATGATCACAGGAGCGCTTTCGTTTCCCATTCGCTGAAGAAGCTCTCGCGTCATAAATTCTCACTCTTTGATGAAGGGGTCGATGCGGGGGTCGATGCGGGGGTCGATGCGGAGTTTGTTACTGCAAATCCTCCGTGTTGGCGAGCGCGATCCGCAACTGCGCGAATTCGACTCGCGCCCATTGCCGACGAACGCTTCGCCATCACACGAACGCCGAACCATGCGCCGATCAGCACAATCACCGCGAAAATTGCGATCACTCCGACGGGAAATCCCCCACTCGCTCCCTTTGATGCGACTTGCATTTCGCGGGCTGCTGCGCGTTCAATTGGACGGCCAATCAACGCAGAATATTCGCGCAGTGTTCCTTGGCGATCCGCCAAACGAATCGATCCCGCATCTCGCCCAATAATTGAAACGAGCGATCCCACTGGATACTGCGACTGCGTCATCACATAGACGGCGATTGGATTTCCTTCGCTCGTTCGCACGAACCATTCTTCTCCGTCGGGATGCACAGATCCCATCGGCGTTCGCTGTTCCAATTTTCCGGTGATCTGCACCCACGCACTTGCGGGAATATTCCCCCAATCAGGATGTGTGATCACTGGCATTGCCGCGACTTGTTCAAGTGTGAATGGCCCGGTTGGCGCGGCGGTAACAACTTCTTGCCAAAGCGATTCGAATCGATCGCTCGGCCAATCTCGGATGCTTTGCATCGCTGCGTCTTGAAAAAGATTCACGCCATCACCTTGGGGTGATGTTAGCGAAGGGGTCGACAGCGCTTTCTCGCACTTGGCACAAACAGAATTCGATCACGGCTTGATCCGAACTCTCACTGAGGACACTGACCCCAAGCTGAAAGCACTTCGGCCAAGTCGCCACCATCGGTAAAACCATCGCCGTTCACATCGCCTCCTGCGGCGCCCCAAGCTGAGAGCAGAATCGCGAGATCCGGTCCGCCGATTGTTTGATCTTGATTCAAGTCCGCAGGGCATGGTGGTGGTGGCGGCGGACCTTGAACTTCGTACGCGCCCATATCAACAACTGGCGCTGGACCAACTCCTGTATCGACCACTGTCGTGATATCGAAGCGACGAGGAAGCCCATCGCGATCGACCGTAATTCCCGTGGGAATCAAAGAATTGCTGCCCGCATCGATCGCGGGAGATGTTGCCTGCAAGTGAAGATCACCAGCGGCGAGATTGACGAAAAGAGGATTGACGTTCAAGTTGCCAGTTCCTGTTGCGCCGCCTTGAACGAGGCAATAGCTGACTGTGTTTGTTCCGCCTGCCGCGGTGATTTGATTGTTCGTAGTCGCACTGCCCGAACCTGTGTTGCTCCAGAAAATACAGTTCGCAAGCGAACTTGATCCGCTCGTGTTGTAAAAACCTGCGCCAGTTGTTGCGGTTGTCGTGTTGCCAACAAATGTCGAGTCGCGAATCGTTACGGTCGAAGTTGTGCCCGCCCAAATTGCGCCGCCGGAATTCGTGGACGTCGCTTTGTTCAAACGGAAAACGCAATTGGTAATTTTTGATTGCGAACTTCCATACGACTCGATCGCGCCGGCACGAGCGGCGGAATTATTTGTGAAGCTGCAATTTTCCCATGTGACGGTGGTGCCGTTGGTGTCGAATGCTCCACCATACGACCCGCCAATATTGTCGGTGAATTCGCAACCTTGGAATGTTCCGTTGGCACCAAAGATGTATCCCGCGCCTCCACCAAATGTGCAGCGATTTCCGATGAATTTGCAATTTCGAACGGTTGGATTTCCGCTGGTGAGAATCAGAATGCCGCCGCCCTTGTCATAATTGGATGACGTTGCTCCGTTGGCATACCCGCCAAAGATTGTGAAACCATCCAGAATCGCCGTGTTGGTAACACTGCTTGCGACAACAACGTGATACGCATTGTCCGCCATATTGGTGACAGTCCCATTATCGTTGCCGAGCAAATCTCCAGAGAGCGTGGTGACATTGGCGGTGATATTTCGCTCGCTCAACAATGTCTCTGTGCCTGCGAATCCGCCATACAACCCAACGCCACTTTTCATCGTGTGCCAAATAGTTCGCGTCGTGGTGGTCGTCGGTTTATATGTTCCCGCCTTCACCCAAATTTGATCACCGGACATACTCGCATTCAGAGCAGTCACGACTGCGGTCGTTCCTCTGTACGCATCGGCCCAAGATGTGCCGTTGTTCAATCCCGAGACAAGCCCTGCATCGACATAACGAACAGCGGCGGAAGCGGAGTGTGCACTGCACAAGACAGCGATCACAAACGATAAATGGTTGCGTGGGAAAAACATAGTGTCTTGAAACTTACCCCAGTTTTACTGAAATGCAACTTTTTTTGCTCCGAAACGCAATAATTGCGACGTGGATAGACACACCCAAGTGCAAAAACACCCCAAAAACACGCGAACAACAACCGAAGCAGAAACCGAGAAATGAGCCCAATGGGATTCGAACCCATGTGTCCTCCTTGAAAGGGAGGTGTCCTGGACCAGGCTAGACGATGGGCCCAATGCCAATTCGATACAAAACGAAGCACAAAACAAGTCAAACCAACCAATCCACTCCCACTCTCATCGCATGGGATCCTGCAAGATACCAATGACCCCAAGGGGATTTGAACCCCTGTTCCATCCGTGAGAGGGACGTGTCCTAGACCGGGCTAGACGATGAGGCCAAGGGGCGGAGAGTATAGCGTTCTACCCTGAAGAGGCAATCTTCTTTCTTCTTATGAATTTTCAGAACCCAACAAGTGAACAGAATCGAGAACGTCGGTTTCCACCGCTGATTCTTGTGCCAACTCGTTTCGAATTGCGAGCCATCAAATCTGGCGTGGAAAAGTGTGGAATTCCAGCAGATTTTGAGTGCATCGGCGTTGGACCCGGTGCGGTTTGGCGCTGGGCGGAATCTAGAAAGTCGATGGGCGCAGCGAATTCTCCGCCAGCGCGCACTGTCATTCTTGCTGGACTTGCGGGAGCGCTCGACCCGACATTCACCGTCGCAACTGTGCGAAGCGCAGAAATGATCATTGGTGCGGGAGCGGATTTCTGTCGTCCAAGTCCTTCGTATTCGCCGCCGCTGCGATCGAAACACACAACTGTGATCGCTTCGGTCGACAATGTTTGTGCGGATCAAGTGTCGAAGAAAATTTTGCGAGATCAAAGTGGCGCAGGAATGGTCGATATGGAATCTGCCGCGTTCGCATCTCTTGCCACGAAGCGCGGTTGGAATTGGGGAGTTTTTCGCGCAGTGAGTGATGATTCCGCGACAGACATTCCGCCGTGGATCGCGTCTCTTGTGCGCGTCGACGGGTCGCTCGATGTGATATCTCTTGCGACTTCGGTGCTCGCGCATCCAAGTCGAATTGCAAGGCTTACGGCGATCGGAGCGTCTGCTCGTCACGCACTTCGCGAATTATGCCTAGATTTAACGGCGATTTTATCGAAGTGTGATCGACCTCAGCGCACGCTCATCTTCGGCGGAACCTTTGATCCGCCTCATCGTCGACATGCGCAGATGGTTGCGCAGGCGGCGAATTTTCTCGGATGCAATCGAGTGATCATTCTTCCCGCAGGACAAAGTCCACTGCGCGAAGGGAATGCATCGGCATCAATCGAACACAGACTTGCGATGGCGACTCTCGCATTTTCAGAAGTACCAGGTGTCGTGATCGATCCGCGCGAAATGAATCGCAGCGGTGAATCATTCACCGTGGACACACTGCGAGAAATCGCACGTGAGTCTGGCGCGATCAGCCAAGATCTCGTTCTATTGATTGGCGCGGATCAAGCGCTGCAATTTGATCGGTGGAAAGAATGGCGTGAAATCGATCACGCACTGGCGACAATCGCGATTGTCCCTCGACCTCCACTTTCTGCGCGTCAACTCGCGGCACAACTTGACGAGAAATTTTCGCGTCTGGGCGAGGATGGCGAGCGATGGGAAAAGGCCGTTTTGCCATTTGAATCAGTCGATTTGAGCGCAACAGAGATTCGGTCGCGCCTTCGGTCTGGCCAGAACATCGGCGACCTTGTCTCGCCCGCGGTCGAGGCATGGATTCGTCAATATGGGCTCTATGCCTAGTATTCCAAGAATGAGCAGTGGAGCAATCGAACGAGTGGCTTTCGTAAGTCTGGGATGCCCCAAGAACTTGGTCGATAGCGAAAAAATGTTGGGGCTCTTGGCCAACGATGGATTGAAGTTGGTCAACGAAGATGAAACCCCCGATGCGATTGTCGTCAACACCTGTGGATTTCTTGAAGCGAGCAAAGACGAATCTCTCGAAGTCATTCGCGATGCGCTCGAACGCAAGAAGCGTGGCGAACTGAAACGCGTGGTTGTGGCGGGATGCCTGGTTCAAAGACATCGCGCGAAAATCTTGGAATGGGCTCCTGGAATTGACGCGCTCATCGGGGTCTTTGATCGCGATCACATCATCGATGCCGTGCGAGGGGCAAATGTCGTTCGCGAAACACTCGGCGAAGATGGAATCCGTCCTGGCTATTGGATTTCATCCAACGCGCTTCTTGCGGCAAGCGCACGCGGAATTCCAACTGTTGGACTGACCGTGCAAGGCAAGGATGGCCGCGGAATTGGCTATTTTGAAGGAGATGAAAATCGCATTCGATTGACGCCTCGACACTGGGCATACCTGCGCGTTTCTGAAGGTTGCAATCAACGCTGTTCTTTCTGCACGATTCCTTCGATTCGTGGAAAGATGCGATCGAAGACAAAAGAGGCAATCGCCAATGAAGCGCGCATGCTCTTGAATGACGGGGTCTTCGAACTGAATTTGATCGGCCAAGACACAACGAGTTGGGGTATGGATATCGGAGACGAGAGTGGCTTGGTTGGAATGCTGGAAAAACTTGATTCAGTCGTTCAAGAAGTTGGCGGCGGATGGGTGCGATTGATGTACGCATATCCAACCAACTTCTCGCCCGCAATGATGGATGCGATCGGACGACTTTCAAGCGTTGTGAAGTACATCGATATGCCTCTGCAACACGCCACAGATCGCATGTTGAATCTGATGCGACGAAATGTCACGGCAGAGCATCAGGAAAATATCGTGCAGGAATTGCGTGAACGCATTCCGGGAATGTCAATCCGAACAACTTTCATCACTGGACATCCTGGCGAAACCGAAGCCGATCACGAGGCATTATGCTCTTTTATTGATCGATCCCAGTTTGATGCGATGGGTGTCTTTCGATATTCCTGCGAGGATGGAACACCTTCGGGAACGATGCATGCCGATCCTGCCCTGCGCGTTTCGGAAGAAGACAGCAAACGACGAGAAGGCGAACTGATGGAATTACAGCAATCGATCGCATTCGAAAACGCGCTCTATGTTGCGGAACAGCGATCAGAATTTGATGTGCTCATTGATGGCCCCGCGCGCGGAGCGACGAAGGGGAAAGCGACCACTGGGGTGAATCAGGCAACTTCGATGTACACGGGCCGCGCATATCACCAAGCTCCATCAATCGACGGACTGACTCATGTCCTCAGTCGCGAACCACTCGCTACGGGGGAACTTGTTCGCTGCACGATCGTGGATTCCGACGGATATGACTTGGTCGCACAACCGAGCGCAGATCTTGATCCATCGATACGTCTCACCGTTATCAAATAGGAGTCTTGCAATGAAACGAATCAAACCCAGATGCGCCTTGACTGCGTGCGTGACGGCTTTGTGCGTGCACACCGCAGTGGTCGCCCAAGATCAAAAGCCTTCTGCACCCGCGATCATCCCCGCATCTTCCAAACTTGATATCGACCCAACGGAAACAATCAGCATCATTGGTTGGTGGACGAATGGTGAAGAGATCATGCTCATCAAAAAAGATGGCGCATTCAATTGGTGGGGACAACCCAACCGCTTTCGACCTCCTTCGAAAATTGGACGCTGGGATCGGCAGAATTACCGCACATTTTGGCTCGAACCATATGTCGACCGAAAAAATCCTGGCGTGATGCCGCCACGAATCCGCGCTCCGATGCGACGAACCAACGGTAAAATTTTTGTGGATGCTGGATTAGCGCTCAATATGCTTCATGTTGATGAAGCGCCCGCCGCGCCCGAAGATTTATATGTTGGAAAGTGGAGC
>SXSS01000135.1 GCA_005792145.1 Planctomycetia bacterium
AGCGTTTCCATAAAACGAAGACCTTCACCGATTGCGTCGACCATTCGTTTGTATTCCCCCGCAAGAGGCGAATGAATCACCCAGTCGAGGTTCCACTGTTCTGGATGATGCAAGTCGGCGAATCCGCCATCGACAAGCGCGCGAATAAAATTGAGCGTCAACGCAGAGCGTTCATATCCGCGTAGCAACAACTGTGGATTTGGCGTGCGCGCAGCGGTCGTGAATTCTGGGCGATTGACATTATCCCCACGAAATGATGGCAGCGAAACATCACCGCGCACTTCTTGATCGGTCGAGCGCGGCTTTGCGTATTGTCCGGCGAAGCGACCAATTCGAACAACTCTCTTTCGCGATGCGTGCGTCAAAACCAAACTCATCTGCAACAGAATCTTCAATTGATTGGTGATCGCCGATGATCGACAGTCCGCGAAACTCTCCGCACAATCTCCGCCGTGCAAAACGAATCTTTCGCCGCGAGCGGCTTCGGCCAATTGGGATTTGAGCGACGCGACTTCACCACTCGTCACCAGCGGCGGCAATTCTTTGATCTCCGCAATCACTCGATCGGCCTCGTGCGCGTCTGGCCACGCCGCCTGCTGGCTTGCATTTCGAGAACGCCAAGAATTGGGCGACCATTTACTCATAAGGTCAAGCGTATCGGCGAACAATACGGGCGACAGGAATCGAACCTGCACGGGTTTCCCCACTGGAACCTAAATCCAGCGCGTCTGCCAATTCCGCCACGCCCGCATTTGCACGACTTCGTACGATGATACCCAATGGCATTCAGCGACACATGCGCAGTCAAATTCCTTCCGTTCATCGTGCGGTTGGCGCTGTGCGCCATCTTCCTTCCAGCGGGATGGCATAAAATTATGAACACGACGGAATTCTCCGTTGTCGAAGCGGATCAGCTTCTATCTATAGGTGTTTCCGCAGAGGGATTGGATTGGCAGCGCATTCAATCGACAGGATTCGGATCAAAATCTTCGGACGCATCGCAATCCACTGATTCGCAATCCACGGCGAGGACTCCGCCCCGATCCGCACGAAGTCTGTACAAAGTTTCATTGATCGCCGATCGCGCAGGTTTTCCATATCCCGCAATCGCAGGATGGTTGGTCGGTTTGGCAGAACTCGGTGGATCAATATTACTTTTGACAGGCGCATTCACCCGAATCTCTGCGTTAGGAATTGCGTCCGTTATGGCTGGCGCATTTTGGATGACAAGTTGGTCCGCAGTTGCGGAAAGCGGATGGTGGACAATTCCAGAGGCAAGTCGATTGCAAGCAATTGCTCAGGTTGCGCTCTTTCTTCTCGCACTCAACATCTTGCTGGTCGGTCCTGGTTTTCTCAGCGTCGATGGAATGATGAACGCAGCACCGAAGAAGCCCAAGGGCGGCAATTCGGGCGGCGATAAAAATGCACGAAAAGAGCCGAGATAAGTCATGCGCGCTCGGCGGTTGATCCCGTGGATTCTTTCTGGTGTTGTCCACGGATGCCTTGCTCTACTTCTGCTGACAGTTGGAGTCTTCGTCATGCGGGACTGGCGTCAAGAATCGAATCCCTCATTAAACTCGGGCGCGATTTTCTCTTTTGAAGCCGCGCCAAATGATCTCCCCCCGATTGTGCAAGCGCCTCCAATTGACGCGGCGATTCCAATCCGCGAAAATATTGCCAGCACGGCGATCGCGATGACGGCGGCGAAAGATGCCTCGCATGAAATTCTTACATTTACAGAACAAAATCGCGACGCTCTGATCGGCGCACTTGAGCGAACTTTGCGACCGATGGCGAGCCCGCGCAGCATTGTGACTGTCTCGGGCCTTCGTCAAACATCCGCCAATCGCATCGTCTATCTGCTCGACGCATCAGGATCGATGATTGGCGCATATCCAACTGCCGTGCAAGAAGTGATCAATTCGATCACACGATTAAGCGAAGAGCAACAATTCGCGGTCGTCGCTTTCCAAGGCGGCGAAGCATTTCTTGCGCAAGACGCGCAAATGAGAAGAGCTGGTCCAACCATTGGGCAGCAAGGAATTGAGACGCTGAAGAATTGGCTGATGGAGGAGATAACTCCAGGCAGAAATAGCGACGCTCGCAAAGCACTGCGCGTCGCGATGGCGCTGCGTCCCGACACAATCGTGATTGTCAGCGCAGGCTTGATGGGCGCGGCGGATCAGCCGACTGATCGCGATTCGCTCTTGGCGGATCTTGATGCGCTCAATCCAAAAGATGCGCAAACTGGTCGGCGAAAGTCACAGATCGCTTGCATTCATTTGATGGAAGCAGAACCTCTTGGCGCTCTCGAAGCAATCGCCCGAGAACATGGTGGACAAAGTGCATATCGATTCGTTCGGCGCATGGCGGATCTCCGTGCAAGCGATGAAGCATCTTCGACAGAACCTCCTGATGAAATCACAAAGCGACTCGACCAAGCGATCGCGCTGTTGAAGTCCGGCGATACCCCATCCGCTCGCGTCGCATTCCTACGCATTGGCATTTCCGAACCGCTCCACCGCTCGTCTCCTGTTGCGCTGGTGAGCGCCGCGGAAATCAGCCTGCTCAACGACCGTGACCCGCGCACTGCGGTTCGACTTGCTGGCGCTGCACTTCGTGGAGCACAAGCATTCGGGCTCGAAGCCACCGCCGCGCGTGCAGAAACAGTTCTTCGTGCATCCCAAAAATCACCGACGACCTCCAGTCAGAATCCATAAAGAAATCCGCATCAACAAGAATCAAAACATATGAACACACCAACCGAACTTTCATCGACTCTCGACGCAGCCCGTATTTTTTTCGTTTCCTCCAGCACGCTTCCCGACGGCTCGACGCAAATCGAGTGGCTCGGCAGTCTGATTATTTGGTTGCTCATCGCGATGAGCATGATCAGTATCGGCTTGATTACCGCCGCGCTGATTTCCCATCGTCGCAAGATCATTATGCCTGCCGCGACGGCGGATTCATTTCTGCGCTCAAGCTCGATCACTGATGCGCGCTCGGTTGTTGCCGCAGATGGCAGCGACTTTGCACGCATCGCCAAGGCCGCGATAGACACGCTTCCGCTGGGACGATCTGGAGCCGTCGATGCTGCGGAGCAAACCGCTGAAGAGTGTGCCGCAAGGCGTTTTCGATCGATTGAAAGTCTGAATGTGCTGGCGCAAATCAGCCCGATGATCGGGCTTTTCGGCACGGTGTATGGAATGATTGTTGCATTTCAAACCGTCTCCGCATCAGGTGGGCAAGCCGATCCAGCTCTGCTCGCTGGCGGTATCGGCACAGCGCTTGTCACAACATTTTGGGGACTCATCGTGGCGATTCCAGCGTTGTTGGCATATGCAATGGTTCGAAATTGGATCGACGCGATCATGGCGGAAGCTTTGGAAGTCACATTGCGCGGCACGGCTCAAGCCGCATCACACTCATCAGAAAGAGGATCGCATTCGTGAGTCTGTTGCATGCACGAGGACCAGCTCGAATCGACGCGAATATGACGCCACTGATTGATTTGGCGTTCTTGCTGATCGTGTTTTTTATCTTGGTCGCTCGAATGGGCGGCGAGCAATTGCCTCCTGTGTCACTTCCAGAACCTCGTCATGCTGCCACGACTTCCGCAGGATCTCGACCTCGATTGGCCGTGAATGTCATTGCCAACGGCGATCGAACGATTCTTTCGCTTGGGGCGAAGAAATTTTCTGACGATGATTCGGGTCTTCGCGGTCTGGCCGAAGCGATTGCGCAGCGCATTCGTCGCGATCCAACATTGCCCGTGGATATTCGAGCAGATCGTTCGCTGCGATACGACAAGGTGGAACCCGCACTTCGCGCCATTGCGCAAGCCGCATCACAAGCGGGAGCGGAGCGCGTGACAATTCGAGTTTGCGCGCTTGATGAACGGCAGGCCAATCATGAATAGAAGCCGTGCGGCCCGTGGATTCAAACTGCAGTTGGCGATGACTCCGATGATTGATGTCGTCTTTCTATTGCTTGTGTTCTTCGTCTGCACAGTTCGATTCGAGCGCAACGAACAGGTCTATCGCCTTGATCTTCCATCGCGTGGCACGACAGCGGATCCGCTCGCGCTTCAAGATTCGCCTCTGCAAATTGTGGTGGGAATTCGTGATGGAGATCGATGCTCGATCGAACTCCGTGCCGACGGCGTTCGACAAACCGCAGAAAATTTCGACACCCTCGCCAAAGCAATGGAGCAAATGCGTCGCCAATCAGGCGTTGCAAATGGACTCTTTGAATCTTCGCATCCCATTTTGGTTGTTCCCTCCGCTGGTTCGCAGTGGCAAGATGCTGTGGAGGGTTTTAACGCCGCCGTTCGTGCTGGATATGCGAACATCGGATTCGCGGAGTCCAAACGATGAACATTCGCACGCGCCACATCCAACCGCTCCAGCCATGACAAATCTGCGCATCAACATTTCTCTCTGCGCGCTCTTGATCTCTGGCTTCACCGCGCAAAATGCACTTGCGCAAGAGACTCCCGATCCAACGCGTTCGCAAATTTTGGAAGAAGATTTTCTGCGCGGAGTCAGCGATTTGGGTCTTGCCCGCGCACTCGAAGACCTCGAGCGCACTGAGCCATCAAATGCCGCGGCGGATCGAACCACAACTCGACTTCGATCGATTGCTCTTTCGCGATTGATTCTGACAAGTCCAACAACTCAATTGCCAGATAGGGTCATCGCATTCGATCAACTTCGAAAGGACCGCACAGCGCTTGTCAAAGCTTATGCGAATGATCCGCGCTCAATTCTCTGGCTGACTGACGCAGCGGAAGATGAATATGTTCTTGGCTTTCTCGGCATCGACGGCGGCGTTGAAGCGATCGCTGGTGCGCCAGTGGCAGAGATATTGCCGAGGGCGATTGCATCGCTCGACCGAATCGAGCAACAACTTGCATTCGCTTCGAGCGCTGAACAAATCATTCCACAAACGGCAATTCCCGCTGGGTCGCTCCTTGCCCATCGACTGGAAGCTGATGCGCGTGGTCGTCGCCCTCTGCTCGCGGCCGCAGTGAAAGCGCTTCGACTTGTGATTGACCGATCAACACTCTCAGCACAGCAACAGCGAGAGCGCCCAATTGAAGCCGCGTTGCTGCTCAAGACGATTTCCCAACTCCGCACAGAACTTCCGCCACGGTTGCGACCCGAAGCAGATTTGGCGGAAGTCGCCGCCGCATCCGTCGCGATGCGATCAGAAATCGCGCGCTATGGAGCCGCACGCGTGATGCTGGTTGGCGATCCGATGCTGACGGTGCTGACAAAAATTTTGTCCGCTGAAACTCTTATGAATGATGGTCAGGGTATCGAAGCACTGAAGCAACTCTCCGCACTTCTCGTCACGCCGAATCTTCCGACCGCTTTGCGATTGCTGACCGCCGATGCACTCGTTCGGTCTCGTGTCTTTGCGGGAAAGTCTGCGACCACCGAACAATCTCTCAATCCATGGATTATGACACTCCGCGCATCACAACCATCAGAGCGTGCCGGAGTTCGCAGGGCAGTCTTGGAGCGGCTCGCAGGAGTTTTGCGTGGCGCACGAATTGATACAGAACTGCCACCTTTGGCAATGATCGCAATTGCTCGAGACAATTTGCTGAAAAATCCCACCTCCGCCGCAGACCTTGCAACGCTGAATAGTTTCTCCAATCAATCCATCGATCCAGAAGCGCTATCCACAGCGCTCGAAGTGCTTGCTGAAATTCATTCAAGCAAGAGTGATTGGCCCGCTGCGGCCGATGCATATCGAAGATTCGCAGAGTGCGCTGCACAAGAACCGATGGCACTCACATCGATGCAGACGGCCTTGGATATTGAACTGGCGCTTGATCGGGCAAATCCCAATGGACGCGAAGAGGATCTAGAACGAACACTCGCTCTTGCCGCAACTCGCTTCGCGGAACTTGCATCACGGCCAAGCACGGTCGCACAATGGGAGGCGCTGAAAGCGCGACGCATAATCCAAGATTTTCTAGCGCAGTCCACCGCTCCTAGCGCCGATCAAGTTGCCGCGCTCTCGCAGGCTGCGGCGAGAATTGAAGATCTTGATCGAGCCGCGCGCAATGCGAGACTTGACCCAGGATCTAGAGTCACTGCAACTGCATACGCCGCTCGAGTTGCCGCAGATTTTCTCTCGCCATCCCAAGAAGAGGCGATGCGTACCGAAGAAGTTCCATCCATCGCGCAGTGGAATGCGTGGACTGTGTATGACGCCCAGCAGATTTTACGACTTCGACTTGAACGCGCCGCTCGTCACGGATCACCCGCGCGCGCCGCACTTGATAAAGAACTCGCCGGACTTCCTGCAAGTTTTATGACAGAAGAAAATCCAATGGCAATGACTTGCATCGTCGACTTCGCCAAGCGACAGGTCGACCTTGCGACAACCTTGAGCGCATCTGGTAATGCGAATTCTGTCATCGCTGCTCAGCGCGCTCTCGACGCGCTTGAGGCGTGGGAAAATCTTTTTCCATCTCTCGAAACGCACTCCACATCTGCTCTGACAAAATCTTTCGCGCGACTTGCCGCAGATGCCGCTCTATATGAAAACTCGTGGGATTCTGCAGTGGCTCGCTCGGATTGGATCACGGCAAAACCTTGGGCGACCATCGACGACTTTCGGCGATTGACCGAGGCACTTTCATCCGCGGAAATCGCCGCGAATGCTGCGAAAAATATAACGCTTCGCGATCCACTACGGACGCGTGCGATGGCGAGTGCTCGCGACCTTGCGGCGCGTGTTGAACAGGGATCAAGAGAATGGTGGATTTCGCAAGTCATTCAGATACGAATCGCGCAGGATTCTGGGCGCGGCGGCGAGAGTGTCCAAGCAAAACTTGCACGGCTGCGCGCACTCGACCCCACGCTTGGTGGCGAGCCATTTCGCAGCGCGCTCGAAAAAATTTCCCCCACGGCGATCGCCCCATCCGGCTCGATCTAATAGCCAATCTGTCGCAACTCATTGCGCAGAATTGCGGCGAGCTCATAATTTTCCATTCTCAGCGCATGCTTCAATCGCGATTCAAGATCCACGCGTTGACTCGATGGCAATTTCGGAACCAACGCATCGCGCATCGAACGAAGCATCAACGCCTCGGAAGAATCTTCTTCGGGCATTCGCCGCGATGACCCCGCGCCTCCGTGGAGATTTGCCAACCCACGATCGATCGCTTTGAGAGCTCCCTGAGTATCACGAATCCGAATGCACATCGATGCCTCGGCACGCGTTCGCAACAAAACAGTTGCAATGCGAATCGCATCGAATGACTCCAAGTCTGCTCCACGAATGGCGCGCCTCCACACAAAGTCGATCGCAAACAAATTTCTATCGCAGTCGCGCATGACTGAGACGAAATCCTCCAGCATCAAATAGGCGGCAGCCCGTTGGTGATACAAATGAACCTCTGCGCGCAATATCTCGCATTCAACTTGTGCTAATTTTTCCTCACTTGCCCCCCAGAATTCCAGCCACGACTCCGACCCTTCGGGGCGCTTGCCGTCTGGTCGTCCAATCAACTCAAACTGCATGATTCCAGCCTCTAAACGAATCTGAATCCGTCGATTTTCGCCGATTCCATCCAAAAATCGCACCCTTGGAATCCCGTCCGAGAAAATCCACCTCCCAAGAATTGGGGAAATATCGTCTTCGGGGTTGCCTGCAGATTGGGTCAATGGACTATCGTTATGATGATGTAAGAATCGAAGTTGGAGAAAGACATCGGAAAATAGTTTGGTATTTGAGTAATCTAAACTTACCATAAGAGGTTCGCGTGGCGAAGTCTGATATAAAAACTGAAATGCAAATGTATGTGCGCGAGGTAAGTCTCGTTGCATTGTTGACTCCACTCGAGGAGCGACAACTTGGTTGGCAGATCATCAACGACAACAACAATGAGGCGAAGGATCGGATGATCACCGCCAATCTTAGATTGGTTATTGCAATTGCCAAGGGATACTTGAACAGAGGGATCTCCCTGCCTGACCTGATTGAAGAAGGCAATGTTGGTCTGATTCGTGCAGTCGAAGGCTTCGATCCTGCGCAAGGCGCGCGGTTCTCCACATATGCATCTTGGTGGATCAAACAGTCAATCAAGCGAACGCTGCTCAACGCGAGTCAACCGATTCATATTCCCGCGTACATGATTGAGTTGATTGGTCGCTGCAAAGCAGCGTCGAAGATGCTTGAGGAAAAATTAAACCATCCTCCATCTATGGCGGAACTCGCTCGTGAAATGCAAGTTCCGCTTCGCAAGTTGCAAGTCATTCGACGCGCCCTCCGTGCATACAACGCGCCAAATCAAGTTATCTCGAATAACCCCGACAGCGATGTTGCGGAGCTTGCCGACATCTTCGAAGACACGATGTCGAAGAACCCATCGGTCGTCATAGAAGACAATGAAATTTTCAAGGTGATCGTGGGACTTCTAGACACAATTGATGCCCGCGAAGCCGAGGTTCTGCGCATGCGATTTGGCCTCAACGGAACCGAACCGCTGACTCTTCAGGAGGTCGGCATCAAAGTCGGTCTGACCCGTGAGCGCGTCCGACAGATTGAAGTTGAAACCCTCGAGAGACTTGGACGGCAGCTTGGAAGCAACCAATCGCTTGCACTGCTCTTTCGCACTGATGCAGAAGAAAATGATGAAAACTCTTCATCCTCAAGATCCAAACAAGCCGAGACCACATCTTCACTGACTGAACTGCTCTCTTCAAAGCATCAGAGCAAGTATTCAAACAACCCTCGACCAAAACAAAGCGGGAATTAACGCTGGGCCTGATCGCTTGGTCTTTACGCTTGGTCTTTACTCTTGGTCTTTACTCTTGGTCTTTACTCTTGGTCTTTACTCTTGGTTCTTAATGCTTGACCCTCGCCGTTGGGAACTTGCATTTTCCAAAGATATTTTTTTATCACACTTTCGCCACGGCGCGCAAGAACGGCAGAGGTTCCACAACCGCGCCAACTGCGGCTCCACGCAGATCGACTTCAAGACTCGTCCCCACCTCGATCAAATTCGCATCGACGAATGCCATTGCAATCGGGCGATCGAAAGTTGGAGAGAGGCAACCACTCGTCACTCTGCCCACAACCTTCGATCCTTGACGAACTTCCATACCTTGACGCGCGCTGCGGCGACCTTCCAAGCCGAGTCCAACAAGTTTGCGCGCGCAACCATCCTTCGCAATTTTTTCTAGCGCAGTTTGCCCTATGAATCGACCAATTTTTTCGTCATCTGAACCCTTGTCGACTTTGACCGCGAATCCAAGTCCCGCCGAAAGCGGATCTGTATTTTCATCAATTTCGTGTCCATACAGTGGCATCCCCGCTTCCATCCGAAGCGTGTCTCGCGCAGCAAGCCCAATTGGTCGAATGGGACTCTGTCCGCTTTTCACATCTTTCAAAAACATTCCCATTGCCGCGCGCGCCATCGAAGATCCAAGAATCACTTCGACGCCATCTTCGCCGGTATATCCAGTGCGACTGACGATCAACTTCACGACGATCAAGCTTTTTTGCACGAATCGGTATCGCTTCAAGGTGGGAATTTCACGCGACAACGCTCCGACGATTTCCATCGCTTTGGGTCCTTGCAGGGCAATCATCGCGGTGGATTCAGTCTGATCTTCGAGCTTGAAATTCATATCGCCCTTCACTGCTGCGAAATGCGCAAGCAACTTCAAACGATTCGATGCATTGCACACCATCAAATACTCTGACTCGTCAAAGCAATAGATGATCACATCATCCAAGCATCCACCCTGCTCGTTGCAGATGATTCCATAACGGCATTGACCAACTTGCATCCCGAAAATCTGGCGAGTACATACCGAATCAAGAAATTTCCGCGCGTGCCGGCCACTGAATCGAAGTCGCCCCATATGTGAGACATCAAAGAATCCAGCAGCACTGCGGCAATGTCGATGTTCTTCCAAAATTGAGCTGTACAAAAGCGGCATTTCCCAGCCTGCGAAGTCCACCATCTTTCCCCCGTGCTCGAGGTGAAAATCATAAAATGAAGTCCGCAACAGATTTGTGCTCATAGAGAAAGCCTAGCGTAAGGCGAACCTTTGGGCAGGACGGCGCGAGATGCTCTTGAAGGGTAAACTCGCTAACTCATAATGGCAAAGATCACGAGATCAATTTTCCGCTTGGTCTCTCTGGCCATCTGCTTCACTTCGATCGCAATTTCCGCAAGTGCTTTCGCCACCGTGACAACCAATATTGATGACGAAGCCCTTGCAGATCGGCCGATCTCGGAGGTTCTCATCCAAGGACTCGGCCGCGTGGCTGAACAAGAGATTCGCAACAACCTGCGAATCGCGACTGGCCAACCTTTCGATTCAAAGTCAATCAGAGATGATGTGACGACCCTCTATCGACTCGGGTATTTTGACTCGGTAACGACCGACGCGGAACTCCTCCCCGACGGCACTGTGCGTGTGCGATACATACTCATCGAGCAGCCGATCGTCAAAGATATTCAGGTCGTGGGAAATAAAGTCGCTTCAGATCAGGAACTTCGAGCGGTGATCGGTCTCTATGCAGGAAGTCCGCGCGACGATTTTCTTCTCGAACGAGCGATTGAAAAGATTAAAAATCTCTATCGCGCCAAAGGCAATTACATGATCGAGGTCGAGGCGGACGAGACTCGCCTGCTCGATACCGGCATTCTCATTTTCCGTATCGTCGAAGGACCTCGTGTGCGAATCCGCGAAATCGTCTTCTCGGGAAATGAAAGATTCACCACAAACCAACTTGGCGCGCAGATCAAAACCAAGCCTTGGGTTTTTATCTTTTCACTGGGAAATCTCGATCAAGATATGTTGATCGACGATGTTGCCACTCTAGATAAGTTTTATAAAGATCGCGGATTCATCGATGTTCGCGTGGATAAGCGCGTCGAGATTTCGGCAACAGGAAAAGAAGCGAGAGTGGTTTTCGTCATCAGTGAAGGGCGCCAATATCGCCTTCGTTCCGTGGTCTTCGAATCCGCAGATGGCGGACCACGCGACACCACTCGAGTGATGCGTCCAGAACAAGTTCTTGGATTGATGAAAATTCGTCCAGGCGATTTTTATACGCTTGACAAAGTAGAGGCGTCTACAAAAGCCGTGACCGAGGCGTATCAAACGATGGGATATATCGACGCCCGAGTTGATCAAACTTGGGTTCGCCTCGGCGAAGAAGCCGAGGTTGACATGGTCGTTACGATTCGCGAGACGTCGGCATTTACCGCAGGTTTGGTGCGGATTCAAGGCAACTATCTGACCAAGGACAGTGTCGTTCGGCGACGAGTCCGCATCCAACCCGGCCGTCCGCTCGATGGTCACGAACTTGAAGTTGCAAAGAGTCGTCTTGAAGGCTCGGGACTTTTCACCGCGGCGACCATTACTCCGCAGAATGCTGACCCAAAAACTCCAGAGGTTCGAGATGTCTTGGTTGAAGTGAAAGAGAAAAACACAGGAAGCATCAGCTTTGGAGTCGGCGCTGGAACAGATACTGGATTGGCAGGAAATATCGCGCTCAATCAGCAGAATTTCGATATTGCGGATACGCCGCAAACGCTTGACGAATTCGTCAGCGGTCGAGCATTCCGAGGCGCTGGCCAGAGTTTCGGTATTGCGATTTCTCCAGGTCTCGAAGTCAGCAACTATTCAATCAGCTTCAGTGATCCAAACTTTCTCGAAAGTGATTATGGCTTCGGTAGCAGTTTGCTCTATCGCAATCGGATTTACAACACATTCACCGAAGAGCGCCTTGCTTCGAGCTTCAGTCTCGGCCGCGCCTTTGGAGAATTGTGGCAAGGTTCCGTTCGAGTCACACTTCAAAGTGTCACCTTGACCAACTTTGACGGAAGCACTCCCATCGAAGTATACGAGCAGCGTGGACCGTCATTCATCAATTCCGTTGGACTGACTTTCGCTCGCACCAATTTGGATAACCCAATGCGCCCAAGTCGAGGCTCGCGATTCGAAGGGGAAATCGCATACTTCGGCGCGTTCGGCGGGGCGTACACATACCCACTGGTGGCAGGAAGTTTCACCACATGGTTCCCGCTCAGCGAAGACTTTTTCGGTCGCAAGAGCGTTTTGAAGTTGAACACAAGCTCTGGCTATATTTTTGGAAGTTCCGCTCCAGTATCGGAACGCTTCTATCTTGGTGGTCGCTCTCTGCGAGGATTCGAGTTCCGAGCGATCAGTCCGCTGAGTGCTGTAGCGATTGGCGCAGATCCACCAACTCCGTTCAGCGAGTATTACACGACAACGAATGGTCAAGCAGACGGACTCCCCAACGGACAACCCATCGGTGGAACATTTCGATTCTTCGCCGGCGCTCAATATGAAGTGCCGATTTTCGACAAGTTCATCTCAGGAGTGGTCTTTTCTGACTCTGGAACCGTCACCGACAGCTTCGACCTTGCCCCATATCGAGTCTCGATTGGCTGCGGCGTTCGTCTTTACATTCCTCAATTGGGACAAGCTCCCTTGGCTTTCGATTTCGCCGTGCCGGTCGTGAAGTATGAAACCGATCAAACGCAAACCTTCAGTTTCACGGCGGAACTCCCCTTCTAGTTCAGTTTTTGGGCGTTCTCCACTACACTCCCTCACCATATGGAGAAGCGCATACGAAAGACATCGTTTATTGTCGCGGTACTGATCGCAGCAACCTGTGTTGCGGGAAGTGCTGCATACACCGTCGGCAGATTGAGCGCACAACCTTCGGCGGTCGCCAATGTTGATATCCGCAGAATCTTGGACAAAATCCAACAGCGCGGCGAAATGGAAATCGAACTGACTCAAATGGCGAATCGATTTGAATTGGAACTCAAGACACGCAAAGAGCAAATCGAAGTTCGCGCTCGCGAGTCGGACGCTATCACTGATCCGCAAGAGCGTGGAAGCCTGCGAGATGGACTCGCGTTGGAACAACTTGAATTGAAGGAATGGGCAACGACCAAGCAGATGGAGACGGATCGCGAACAGGCACTTCGCTGGGAAGGCCTCTATCGAACAATTGTCAGCGAAGCAGAAAAATTAGCGCAGTCCGAGGGATATCAGTATGTCTTGGTCTATGACGGCACCGCAGATTTTCAGCGCGATCGTCGCAATCAACAAATGTCCCTTACCCAGCAAGTCGTTGAACAAATTTCTCGGCGCAGAGTTCTCTATGCCGCAAAGGCGGATGACCTGACCGAAAAACTCATCTTGCGTATGAACAATGCTCGAGCGACTCCAACTGCCGCCGTTGCGCCAATTGCCAAGCCATAAATTTTGGAGACCACATTGCGTACAAATCACATTCTTCTTCCAGTCACCCTTGTCCTCGGCGCAGTGCTTTTTGCTGCGGGATTTCCTACTACACCAACTGTGATTGCCTCAGTAGATCTCGAGAAGGTCTATAGATCGCTCGATCAATTGAAAGCTGCGGAAGCTCGTTCTGTGACATTGCGTGGCGAATTGGAAAAACGACTCGCTGCCATGACAGACTCAGTCAAGAGCATGCAAGAAGACTTGGACAGTTTTCAGGTTGGGACGCCTGCTCATAATGACGCTATGAACAAGACTATTTTGAAGGCTGGCGACTTAAGCGCCCTGCAGAGTTTCGCCAAGTTGAAAATGGAATCCGAACAGGCAAATTCCGTCCGCGAGGCATATGTTTCAATCCGCAGTGCTTGCGGTCTCGTGGCGAAAGAACAAAAAATTGACTTTGTTTTTATTGACGACACGGTTCCAGGAATCAACCCAACGAACTTGGAAGGAACGATGCAGCAAATCAGCGGCAGAAGAATGCTGTACAGCAATCCTGCGCTCGACATCACTGATTTGCTTATCGAACGAATGAACAAGGATTTCCGTGCCGCGAATCCATCGCTTACGCCCCCCGCCGCAACTCCCGCCGCAACTCCCGCTGCGGGTGCGATTCCCACGACGACAACAGCCCCAGTGGGCAAGAGTTGATAGATGAAACTCACCGCAAAAGAGATTGCGACGAAAGTCGGCGGTGAACTCGACGGTCCAAGTGGCATCGTTGTTCACGGTCTCGGCGACTTGCGTGGTTCGAAGGAATCCGACGCAACCTTCATCTCGGATGCGACTTATGCCCGTCTATGGAAAGATTGCAAAGCACAAGTCGCGCTTGTTTCTCGAGGCGTTGAAGTTCCAGATCACGATTCCAAGAAACGCGCACTCATCCATGTAGAGCGCGCCGAAGTTGCAATGATCTCTTTGCTCGAACACTTTTCGCTGCCACCAGAGGCCCCACCAAAAGGGATTCACGCCACTGCTGTGGTTGAGACAACAACTCTTTCCAAAGACCAAATTTCCATCGGAGCGCTTGCTTGGATTGGGAAGGATTGCGTCCTTGGAAAAAATGTTGTGATTCATTCCGGCGCGCGCATTTACCCTGGCGTCACAATTGGTGACGACGCAATCATTCATGCCAACGCGATCATTCGTGAACGCTGCGAATTAGGCAAGCGCGTCATCGTGCATGCGGGCGCGGTGATCGGGACTGAAGGATTTGGATATCGCCCCTGCCCAAATGGCAACGGATTGCTCCGCATTCCGCATCTTGGAAATGTCGTCTTGGAAGATGATGTCGAAATCGGAAGTTGCACCTGTATCGATCGCGGAACCTTTGGTTCAACTCGAATCGGTGTGGGCACAAAGATCGATAATCACTGTCAAATAGGCCACAATGTGCAAATTGGACGCTCGACTGTCATGGCGGGCCTGAGCGGCATCGCAGGGTCGAGCACGGTTGGAGATTGGGTTCGAATCGGCGCAGGTTCTGGCATCGCCGATCACCGAACAGTCGGAACTGGCGCGCAACTTGCCGCACGGACTGCTCTGATGAACGATGTTCCCGCCGGCGAAGTCTGGGGAGGTATGCCTGCGCGCGAAATCAAGGTCGAAATGCGGCACATTCTTGCGCTACAAAAGCTGTCTCCTTTGACCCGCGATCTGATGCGATTGGTTGACGAAACAAAAAAGAATAAAGAAGCGGCGAAGGAATCCGCGAAAGAAACTGCTCGGCCATGACTTCCCTGCCTCCAAATTCTGTGGGTTCTTCAATGGGAATTCGTGGCATCACTCAATCAAAAATTGCGGAGTCGTTGATTCCAATTGATCGCAAGCAACACACCATCGGCACGCCGACAATTGTGCGTGGCAAAGGTCTTTTGCTTGGTGTCGATGCAGAACTGGAATTTTGTCCCGCGCCCGTTGGTACGGGCATTGTCTTCGAGCGAATCGATCTGAATCCGCCAGTCATGATTCCCGCGCTGATCAACAATGCAGTCTCGCGACCAAGAAGAACGACCCTTCGCGTTGGCGATGCGACAATCGATACAGTCGAACATTGCCTCAGCGCAATCGTGGGGTTCGGCATAGACAATCTTCTCATTCGACTTCGCGGACCAGAAGTTCCTGCAGGCGATGGTTCTGCTCTTCCATTCTTTGAACCCTTGAAAGCAGCTGGAAAAGTCGCCCAAGATGCAGAGCGATTTGTGCACCGAATCACTGAAGCGATTGTGATTGAGGAAGAAGATGCGTTGATCGCCGCGCTTCCATCTGAAGAGTTTGGTTTTCGCGTCACATATGAGTTGGATTATTCCAGCGTCTCTTCGCAGATTGGTCGCCAGAATCGAAACTTCGATTTCGCGCGCGACGACTATGAAAAAGAAATCGCCCCTTCGCGCACATTCAGTTTGCGCTCCGAAGCCGAGGCGCTTTGGGCCGCAGGTATGTGCAGACATCTCACTCCGCGCGATGCGTTGGTCATCGGCGAAGATGGACCAATCGAAAATGCCTTTCGCTTCGCCGATGAATGCGTCAGACATAAAGTCTTGGATGTCATCGGAGATCTTGCCTTGGCTGGTGTCGGCTTGCAGGGAAAAATCGTCGCTCAGCGAAGTGGCCATGACCTGAATCGGCGACTCGCCCGCCGTCTATTCGAGCAAGTTCGTGCAACTGCTCGAACACAGATCGCGGGAGCTGGACGCGTGCTTGACGCGCGTGCGATTGCACGCATTATGCCTCATCGATATCCAATGCTCTTGATCGACCGCGTCGTGGAAATCGATGGAAATCGTCGAGCAGTCGGCATCAAGAATGTGACAATCAACGAACCATTTTTCCCTGGTCATTATCCTGGAACTCCCATCATGCCGGGGGTCCTGATCGTCGAAGCAATGGCCCAACTCGGCGGTCTTTTGCTTTCGCAAACTCTCGAACATACTGGAAAAGTTGCTGTGTTACTCTCGCTTGATAAGGTAAAGTTGCGAAAGGCCGTCACGCCAGGAGATCAACTGATCATCGAGGCGGAAACCCTGCGGGCAAGTGCTCGAAGCGCGGCGGTACAGTGCAGAGCGTGGGTCCAAGGCAAACTTGCTGCGGAAGCACAGATTCGTTTCATGATGGTCGATGCGGAATTCGAATAATGACCAAGATTCATCCAACTGCAATCATTGATCCTTCAGCCGAGATCGCCAAGTCCGCGACCATCGGACCCTATTGCACCGTCGGTCCGCGCGTGCACATTGGCGAAGATTGCGTGTTGCGCAGTCACTGTCATATCACTTCATTGACACGCATCGGACGCGGCAACGAAATTCATCCATTTGCTTTGGTTGGTGGCGATCCGCAGGATCTCAAGTTTCACGGCGAACCAACATGGCTCGAGATGGGCGACTTCAATATGATTCGCGAACATGCCACCATCCACCGCGGTACTGGAAATGGCGGAGGAATCACACGCATCGGATCGCACAATCTTGTGATGGGCAATGTGCATATCGCGCATGATTGCATCATCGGCAATCACTGCATCTTCGCCAACAACGCAATGCTCGCGGGTCATGTCCATGTGGACGACTACGCCAACATCGGCGGCGGCGCGGGATTGCATCACTTTGTAAAAGTTGGATACTGTGGATTTGTCGGCGGTATGGCTCGCGTCTCGAAAGATGTTCCGCCATTTATGCTCGCCGAAGGAAGCCCCGCCGCCATTCGTGGATACAACCACGTTGCGATGAGCAGAATTGGGATGGATGAAATGGAACTCGAAGCGGTCAAAGAGGCGTACAAGAAAATTTATCGCCTCCGCGGCGGAGCCGGAGTGACGAAAATCGCCTCACTTTTGCGTGATTTCCCAACATCCAAGGCCCTTCGCCGTATTGCCGAAAGTATTCGCGCGGTCAACGAAGGACTGAATGGTCGTTCCCTCGAAGTGAAACGGACTGATGACAAGCGTGCCGTTCGAGTCATCCGTGGGTAAACTTGCAAGCCAATGACAACTCCAGCCAAAGCAGCTCGAATCGATGACCTGATGCAGAAGGCGCAGAGCGCGCTGAAGTCTGGCAAATGGTTCGAAGCGGAGCGACTTGCGCAACGCGCTCTGGAAGTTGCGCATCAAGCGGGCGACTTCGGTCGAATGAGTCGGATCATTCTTCCTCTGCAGGAATCTCGACGACAGAGAATGCAATTGGCGGCCGAGGCAACGACAGTGAAATGGATCGAAGGCGAGATCGGCGAAGATCATCGAATCGGACCTGGCTTGCACATTATGCAACCGCCGCTTGTTGGCGCAGATGCTCGGCGCGTTCGCTTGACAGCGATTCGCCGAGAAGTTCCTGCGTTGGTGATCTGCCGCGAACCAACAACACAGATGGGATTGGTGCCAGTCGTTGCGATTGGTCTGATGACCGTGCGCGCAAGAATCGACGCGCCAGATAAACCAGCAAAACCGTCAAAGCAGTGGTTTCTTTGGGCTCTCGAGCAACTCGGAGATACTGCCATCGGCATGATCGACACGGGCATGGATGCTGTGCGCCAAGTGGATTTCGCGGTTTCGCTGATGGACTCAGTTCCAGATCACGAAGAACTGCACACGACTCTCGTCCAACTTTGCTTGAAGGCCGAAGAAGAAATGCAGGACCTCGTCGAGTCGGATGCCGCGAAAAAACTGGCTGCGAAAGCGCGAGAGAAAGCCAAGGGCTGATTTCGTGGCGGCCTCCGCTGCGCAGGTCTCGCTCTGTGCTGGAATACCAGCAATCAGCGCGTCTCTTCATCACAAAATTCGATTTCCCGTTGGTGATCCAGCCGCGCTGATTACGGTGCAAACCGCGGCGGATGCCCCCCGCCGCATCTTGATTCTGCGAGATATTGAAATGGATCGCGCACGCAAGCACGCGCGCGCCAATGAATTTCATTGCCCCGCGGATTTCACTCCCGCCTCTGGTCTTTCAGGAGACAGAGAAACTGCGACCGCCCAATCCGTTGCGGAGTGCATTCGCAGATTGGGAGCAACAAGCGTTTCGATCGATCGATCAACACCTGCGATCTATTGGCATCAACTTGCAGAGGCGGGATTGCAAGTGACCTGCAATCCAGATGATGGCGTGTTCATCAGACGCAGCAAAGACGCGCAAGAGATTGCATGGTTGCGTCAATGTCAGCAAGACACGGAAGCCGCGGTCTCAATGGCGTGTGAAACGATTGCGGCCGCGCCAGTTCGCGATGACGGGGTGTTGCTTGGTACAGGCAAGCCTCTCACAAGTCAGCGCATTCGCGAAGCGATCGATGTTTTTTTATTGCGCCGCGGATATCTCAATCCCGAATCGATTGTCGCATGCGGAGCGATGGGCAGCGATTGCCACGAACATGGCAGCGGAGAACTTCGTACATGCGAGCCGATCATCGTGGATGTTTTTCCCCGCAGTCGCAAGACTCTCTATAACGGCGACTGCACAAGAACTGTTGTCAACGGCGCTGCGCCGCACGAGATCGTGAAGATGCATGCGGCAGTTGTTGCCGCAAAACGCGCGGCAATTGCGGTCATTCGCCCTGGTGTCACGGGCGAAGAAGTGCACGCCGCGACATCGCACGTAATCCGCGAGGCAGGATTTTCGATGGGGATGCCGTCCAGTGACGAAACATGGGCGCAAGCAAAAATGACGCACGGCACTGGCCACGGAGTGGGACTCGAAGTTCACGAGCCACCACTGCTTGCCAAGAAGGGCCCCCCACTGGTCATCGGAGATGTCGTAACTGTGGAACCTGGCTTGTATCAACCAGGACTTGGAGGCGTACGC
>SXSS01000136.1 GCA_005792145.1 Planctomycetia bacterium
TGATATTCCTCGGCTGGATAGAACTTCTTTGCCAATTCAACTTGGGTTGCAATTGGTCGACTGAATTTCTTCTCACTCGTCAATTTGGCGACGAGATCTTTTGCTTGCGCAAGTTGCTCTGGGGTCGAACAATAAACGCCGCTGCGATATTGCGACCCAGAATCCGGGCCTTGGCGATTGACTTGAGTTGGATCGTGCATCAAGAAAAATCCTTCTGCGAGTTGCCGAAAGGAAATCACTGTCGGATCAAAAACCACTTTCACACTCTCTGCGTGTCCAGTATCACCAGTACAGACTTGCTCATAAGTCGGATTCTCTTTAGCCCCTTGCATATATCCACTTTCCGCGGTGATCACACCGGGAGCTTCTTGAAAAATGTGCTCGACTCCCCAGAAGCATCCTCCTGCAAAGTATGCGGTCTCACTCTTGATTGGTTGGCTTGTCGCTGGCATCTCGGATCCTTTCTCTACAAAAACAAGTGCGGCACTATTGAGACAATATCGCAATCCTGTTGGCGCGGGTCCATCCTCGAAAACATGTCCAAGGTGCGAAGTACATCGCGCGCAGTTGATCTCGGTGCGTTCCATACCGTGTGCGCGGTCAACTTTCTCGCTGACATGAGCAGGATCAACTGGCGAAAAGAAACTCGGCCATCCTGTACCCGAATTGAATTTACTGTTGCTTGAAAAAAGTGGAAGTCCACACACCACACAGCAATATTCCCCCTGCTTCTTATTGTCGACCAAATTGCCACAGAAAGCGGGCTCAGTTCCAGAATTCTGCGTCACGCGAAATGCCTCGGGACTTAATTTTTTTGCCAACTCTGCGATCTCTGTTTTGGAAAGTGGCGTGATGTCGAAACCAGATTTGGAATATGTTCGCTTTGAAGGGAGAGTCGATTTCGGTGTCATTTCTTTCGTGTCCTGTTGTGATTTGGAATCTGATTCAGCCTGCTTTCCCCTTTCATCCGCACGAGCATCCGATAGTTCACACGATGGAAGCAAGAGCAGCGCAAGCGTTGTTCCAATTGCGCAGAGAATTGCATACGGTTGCTTCATAAGCACAAGGATAGGTCACAGAATTGATTCGCCTCGTGGTTCGCAAGCCAAAAATTTCAGCGCAAATCTAACTATTTCGACTCCGAAAAGTTTCTGGCAACGTATAATTATGGTTGATCTTTGACAATCGGGGCCGAATTGGCTTCGACCGGCCAGCATGGTCTGTCGTCGCGCGTCGTGGAGCATCTTGGCCACGTAAAAAGGATGCAAAACACGTCTGCAAACACGCAGTACGCACTCGCGGCCTAATTTGGCCACGCGGCCACCCCGTCTGACGTCCGATGAGGCGGGGGGCCGACACAAATCGGACTGGTTCCAAAGGGCTGGCACGCCGTGGAGGAACGAGAAAATTGCGTGCCAAGGTTTGCTGCACGCCGCCGTCCAACGGAGCGCAGACCGAGATTGAATGGACGGCTACACGCGTAGATGCGGCTTTTCATATGGATCGGCACAGGGGTTCGACTCCCCTCGGCTCCATTTTCACGGGCGCCTTCGCGCCCTGATTCGGATTTTTTCACGGGCGCCTTCGCGCCCTGATTCGGATTTTTTCACGGGCGCCTTCGCGCCCTGATTCGGATTTTTTCACGGGCGCCTTCGCGCCCTGCGCTGGTTTCACGGGCGCCTTCGTATCACATAGTGGATTATGAATTCAGAAAATGATCAAACCCAAGTGAACAAATCCAGCAATTCCTCTGCAGGCGCAAGCCAGACGAATTGGAAAACAATTATTGATGCAGCATCAAACTCGCCAACGGCGGGTCACAGTCGCGAAGGTGTCGCGCGACGATATTGGCCGGCGATTCACGCATTCGTTCGAAAAAGTGGCATTCCTCCAGCTGAAGCCGATGATGTCACTCAAGCCTTCATTTGTGATGTCATGCTCGGACGAGATCTGCTCGCACACGCCGCTCCTGAACGAGGACGATTTCGTTCCCTCCTCCTGACTTCTGTCCGCAACTTTGCGATCGATGAACTTCGCAAAAGAAAATCGCTAACAAGAAAGCCAACGAATGGCAAAATCTTATCGCTTGATGATGACATCAGAAGCGGTGACAGAAATGCCGACTTGAATCTCGATGATCCAGAACATGCCTTTCATACACAATGGGTCACAATGATGATCGATCAAGCGATCTCTGTCGTCCGCAACTGGGCTATTGTCAATAGCCAGGAAGTGCAGTGGGATATTTTCAATCGACGCATCCTTGAACCAATGCGAACTGGAGCCGAACCTATCTCCACCGAAGCATTCATGAAACAGTGGTCGCTGACATCCTCCGCTCAGGTGGCAAACACACTCGCTCGAATGAAAAGAAAATTCGTCGCTGCTCTTATGGAGCAACTTGGAAACTACGATGAAGATCCAGACATGATTCACCGCGAAGTATCAATGCTGCTGCAAACTCTTGAAAGAAAAACGCGATGAATACTCCAGAGAAAACATCCGCATTGCCATTACATTGGATTCTTCAGTCGGACCATTCGCCTTCCCACACTTTGATCAATTGGCTTGTACAAGAAATTGATCCAAAGGCGACAAGCCCCATTGATTCGCTCATCTCATCTGATACACCAATCGCAACGCTCATCGGATACAAAAATGCGTTCAAACATTTACGACTCGAAGGCGAAACCTTGGACGATCAGTCATTGGGTGCGATCTATTATGGCTTGACGATCGCATCTTCGATTGTGCATCATCACAGACGGATCAGTCGTCAGTCAAACCGTGCGCTCGAGGAAGCGTTTCGGAAAATCTGGAGTGATGAAACTATAGATTTGCGATTGCGTGATCTGGCATGGCGTGCGTTTGTGCTTCTTCGAACCGCCATCAAAGACTCGCTGCCATATTGACGCGCTGGTTTCAAGCGCGCCTTCGCGCCCTGCGCTGGTTTCAAGCGCGCCTTCGCGCCCCGCGCTGGTTTCAAGCGCGCCTTCGCGCCCTGCGCTGGTTTCACGCGCGCCTTCGCGCCGATGAAATTCTCACCGAACCGAAGCTGGCTTGATCGAATCCGGCAAAACGATGCCTGAACTTCCAAGCGTCGTGCCCGTCGCGAATGCAAGATCAATCAACGCGATTTCATAACCTGCAAGTGCATCCACTTCGCGACTCTGCGCATCCGCCAATCGCGCGGCAGCGTCCAGCACGTCGACACTTGTGCGAAGCCCCACATCAAACTGCCGCTTTTCTCCTTCAAATGTTCGCCCTGCCAAAACACTTTCCAAGCGTGCCGCCAAGATGCGTCGCCAAGTATTTTCCACGGTATCCGCAGCATTGAGAACTTCCTGCGTGATTGCCTGCCGACGCGCCTCGCGACTTGCCAATCGCTGCAACCTCGTCAATATAGTGCGACTGATCACCGACTTTGCCGCTTCGTTTCCAAGAGGCACCGTTGCTGTCGCGGTAAAGATCGCTCCATCACTATCGCCCATTTCGGAATATGCAGATCCCAGCGATGAATCATCTCCCAAGAATTGATATTGATATCCCACCACAAAATTTGGTAGGGCAGCATTGCGGGCCAAATCCACTTGCTCTGCATCAACAAGCAGCTGGAGTTCTAGCTCCAAGAGTTCCATTCGCCCCGACATCGCATCGGCAATGAGTTTCTGATCATCAAAGCGAAGGCTGACTGGCTCTGCGTTTGTTGTTGGTTCAATCGCTGTTGGACTGTCCACAGGCAAGCGCGGATCATTCATAAATCGTTTCAAATCCCGCTGCCGCAATCGAAGCACATTGTCGGTGATAATGACTTGTTCGAGCGTCGCGCCCAAACCACTCTCCGCTCGCATAACCTCGATCTCTGGAGAAAGCCCCTGCAGAACTCGTCTGCGGGCTTGCTCCAACTGTGTCAACGCAACGTCATATTGCCGAATGCGAACCTCCAACTGTTTCGATGCGCGATAGAGATTCCAATATGTCTTCTCCGCATCGGCAAGTATTCGAATCGCTTGAAGCTTGGTGCGAGAATCGATAATCCGTCCCTGATATTTGGCAATGCGAATCGACGCGGTGTTTGTTCGAATGCCGGCACCCCTCAGGAGTGGCTGCGAAATCGAAGCCTGCAATCCAGCTTGATATGAGTCAATTCCGGGAGCACGAAATGACTGTGTATCAAACTCGTTGAACAAAGTTCCAGTCGTCACAGTCCCACCAGTCGCAAGAGGAACGCTGACTCCAAGATTTGCGCTGCTCGAATCGGTTGGCGATCCTTCCTCCAACTGAGTCAGAACTCCAGTCGTGTTCTTGGTATATGCCGCGTTTAATACTGCCTCAAACTTCGCGAGTTCTCTATCGATCGCAGTGACACCAATCGCTGGATCAAACTGCACAACACGCAAATCCAAATTGTTTGCCAGCGCACTTGAGCGAACTTGCGCAACTGAAACCTGCGATCGCGTTGGATATGTTGGCGGTGTAAATCCTCTTGCCGTCGCTTCCTCAACTGCATCATCTAGTGACTTGGGGGGAATGTCCGAATTCGCGGCGGGATCGAATGCGCCAATATCCTTTGTGCTCGTCGGCGGCCCTGTGATTTCTTCTTCTCGTGAAAACAATTCGTTCTGGCATCCAGCAACGAAAAAAAGACCAGCAAATATCGCCACGCACAACAAGCGACTGGCATTCATCATCACCTGTGCATTATTCATGGCGCAGTGCCTCAATCGGATCAAGCCGCGAAGCTTTCAGCGCGGGGAAGAATCCAAAGCCAAGCCCAACAGCGGCGCTGAAAGCAAAACTCAACATTACTGCCCAAAGCGGAACATCCGCATTCTCCAGTCTCGCGCCAGGAATCATCGTCAGTCCGATGGCGAAGATTTTTCCAATGAGTACGCCAACAAGACCTCCTGCCAAGCACAACACCATCGCCTCCAACAAAAATTGCATCATGATGGCGCCAGGAGTCGCTCCAACCGCCTTGCGAAGTCCAATCTCGCGCGTGCGCTCCGAGACCGACACCAACATAATGTTCATAATTCCAATTCCACCAACCAGCAAACTGATGCCAACAA
Source organism: Planctomycetia bacterium (assembly GCA_005792145.1). Taxonomy (GTDB): domain Bacteria; phylum Planctomycetota; class Phycisphaerae; order Phycisphaerales; family SM1A02; genus F1-60-MAGs104. Next base: position 5,073 of record SXSS01000136.1, read on the forward strand.
TTCCCGCCGCAATCGCAGTGATCCCGGATGCCAGCAACTTGAATTGATCGATGTATCGATCAATCGCCTCTGCACGAAATGTGTCTGGATCACCTGGCTGAATGCCGCGAATGCGCCGCATCGTTCGCTGAATTTCCGACTTTGCTTCTTCGGAGACTTCTGCGTTCTTGGCCAATGCCACGACACGCAGGAAAAACTCCGTCGACTGCAACTTGATTGCAACAGAAAATGGGATGAATAATTCTGCGGTGTTCGAATCGCCACCAAACATTCTGGCTTGCAAAGTCTCGATGATTCCGACCACCAGAAATCGCCGTCCATCAACCAAGATGTGCGACCCCACAGCATCCGATGGCAATCGCAATTCATCGATTGCAGATTCATTCAGCAAACAGACTTGCCGTTCTCCAGACTCGTCGATTCGGTTGAACTTTCTTCCGGCAATCACGCGTCGATTCTCTGCGTCGTGCCAATCAGGCCAAATCCCGACAACAGTAATTCCTTCCAGTTCGCGGGCTTCGCTGGCAATCGAAACTCCAAACTCCGTGACTGGCGTGATCGCACGCAATGAAGGACAAGAGGCTTGCAATTCCCGCACCTCCCACGGTTTGATCCGAATCTTTTCGCGCGGATAGAGATTGCGAGGCTTGTCATCGGGCCGATCTGGAAAAACATAGATTCGATTCGCGCCAAAAGATTCGAATTCTGTCAGCACGCTTGTCTTCAAACCGCTCAGCGCAGCGATCACAGATGTCGTGCTTGCAACTCCAACGATAATCCCAAGCGCAGTCAATAAACTTCGCTTGCGGTTCGCCCAAATCTGGCTCAATGCCAACTTGATCGCTTGAAAATAAAAATATGGGCTCAGGATCATTCGACAACCTGCCCCGCCTCATCTTGTGCAATCGGCAAATCGCTCAACACCAAACCATCTCGCAAACGAATCACCCGCTGGCAATATGCCGCGACATCGTTCTCGTGTGTGACGATCAGCACCGTCTGTCCCTCAGCGTGCAACTGACGAAAAATCTCCATAATTTCCTTCGTCGTCACCGAATCCAAATTACCCGTGGGTTCGTCGGCCATCAAAATTGCGGGATTATTCAATATCGCTCGCGCAATCGCAACGCGCTGTTTCTGTCCGCCAGAAAGTTGACTTGGTCGATGCGTCACGCGGTCTGCCAGTCGAACTCGATCCAGCGCATGCAGCGCGCGCCGCGTGCGCTCGCGGCTGGTCAACCCCGCCTCACGGGAATAAATCAGCGGCAATTCAACATTCTCCAGCGCTGTCTGGCGCGCCAGCAACTCGAATGATTGGAAAACAAAGCCGATTTTTTCATTTCGCACCAATGCCAAAGATGCTTCCGACATCTGCGAGACAGGTTGTCCATCAAGTTCGTAAGAACCTTCCGTCGGCTTGTCCAAGCATCCGATGATGTTCATCAGAGTGCTCTTGCCAGAACCCGACGCGCCCATCACTGCGATCATTTCATTCTTGCCGATATGCAAATCAACACCGCGCAGTGCGCGGATTTCCTCCTCGCCAACGTAGTAAATTTTCTGCAATTGATGGACACGAATCATTTGTGAATCAAGCTCCGACTTTCACCGACACGCTTGATGTCTTGCCTGCCGCCTTGCCTGCGCCCGTTGGCACGACTTCCTCCTTGCGAAGCTTTTCACCACCCTTCAATTGCTCAAGGGTTTTGTAAGGCCCGACCACAACGGACTGCCCCGTACTCAACCCGACCTCAACAATCGTTTCAGTCAGACTGCTCGAACCCAATCGCACAGGAGTTGCAACCGCGACGCCATCTTCGTCACGGAAGACAATCGCCACCACACGCTGCGATCCCTGAAAGACGGTCGATTCTGCCAAAGCGGTCGGCAAGTCATCACGCTTGCGCTCGACAATTGCTTGCGTTGGAACCAGCATTCCACGATGCTCCTTGATTGCAATATCCACATTCGCCGCAAGGCCAGAAAAAATACGAGTCCCCTCCGCATCAAGCGAGACATCCACTTTGAAAGTTCCCGATCCCTGTGTCGCTGATGCAGCCGATCCCTGCCCCGAAGAGGTTCGCTGCAATGCGACTTCTTCCACAACTCCGCGAAAAGTTCTTCCAGAAAATGCGTTGATAAAAATCTCCGCGGGCTGCCCTTCCAAAACTTTCGCGATGTCTGCTTCAGCAACCTGAGCTCGTACCCGCATTCGCTCCAGATTTGAGATCGTCATGATCACAGTTCCAGCGTTATTCATTGTGCCGACGACGACCAACTCGCCTACCTCCGCATTGAGACGCGTGACGGTTCCATCAATCGGCGCAAGAATAGTTGCATACGAGACTTCTTCTCGCACTCGCTCGATTTCCGCTTCACTCGCCGCAAGCAAACTTTCCAAAGCGCCGATGTTCTTCTGGCTTCCAACGACCGCGGCTTCGATTTCCTGAACTCTGACCATCGCATCTTCAAGCGCCTGTCGAGCCACATCCCCTGTCTCGAACAATTTTCGCTGACGCTCAAGATTGCGCTTCGCATTCTCGAGTGACTGCTTGGGACCCTCGATTCGAGCGCGTTCAGCCTCAAGTCGTGCTCGTTCGCCATCGCGCCGCGCCGTGGTCGATGCAAGGACAGCCTTCAAGTTTCGGTCATCTAACTGAACGACCAAATCCCCCTTGTGCACTACATCGCCTTCTCGCAGTGGAAGCGCCATAACTCGCGCGGATATCTGAGCAGAAATATCCACCTTCGAAACAGGCTCGACAAAGCCTGGCGCGGAAACGCTCTCGTTCAAAGAACCTTCTCTAACTGCGGCCGAGCGTGATTCCAAACCATCAAGAGCACGCCAACTTATGAACGCCGTGAAGATTTCACGACCACTCAGGACTGCAATCACAATGGCTAACGAAATGGCTATCAATCCATATTTTTTTAACTTGGACAATCGGTTCTCCTGAAGTCTTCCGCGTATTGAGAAATGTTACACATTCACCAACAGCTCAAAGAAAAGCCCCCGATCACAGGACCGGGGGCTTGAAATCACAGAAGAAAGAAGAAGACCAATCTCAGATTGGGCAAGTTCCCCAACCACTGAGCAGAACTGAGAGATCTGCGCCATTGGTTAAGCCGTCACCATTGATATCACCAGCAACGGTTCCCCATGCGGAGAGGAGGGTTGCCAAGTCGGCACCGTTGCGGAACCCGTCGATGTTGTAATCACCAGGGCATACTGGTGGAGCGACTCCATTTGGAGTCCCATAGATGTCAAACGCGGTGTTGTACAGATCATTTGGATCTGCGCCAGTTTGAACGACATAGGCACCATTCAGTGCCGTGTACTTCACAAATCCAGGTGTTGGGACTGTCGCCGAGCGCCATGCGAATGGAGCGCCGGCTGTATCGAGAAGATTGATTCCATTATATGCACAGATGAACCATGCAAAGTTGGAGAACGTCGTTGCACATGCCGGATTCGAGGCGTACGCAGTCAAGTAGTAGTCTCCTGAAGGCAAGTTAAATGCCGCAACAATGTCATGCGACGCAGTTGCCGCATTATCTGCTGCAGTGTCATATGGCGTTGGGAACGGAACTGATCCAGCGATCCTTTGATCCGCTGCGACTGGGGCAGGATTGCCTGCTGCTCTATTCCACACGACATAATTCATCGTGGTATTGGTAACGCCAGCTGGAGCAAATCCTTTGACTGTCATACGGGAAATGTCATAACTTGCTGCAGTTGTAGGAACCGAGAATGGCTGGGCCA
>SXSS01000137.1 GCA_005792145.1 Planctomycetia bacterium
GCCGAGGACTGTTTGAGCCCCGAGAGGACTTTTCACGGCTGAACACTTATGCATTTCCGTGGCTGTGTCCGTGGCTGTTTCCGTCGCGCTACATCTTGCGTGCCCAGCCGTTGGAAAGTTCTCTCGGGCGAGTTCCGCAGGCGGCCGACTTCACTTGCAACAAAATTTTCGTAAATCGGATCGTGTCGGTCGCCGAGGACTGTTTGAGCCCCGAGAGGACTTTTCACGGCTGCTCACTTATGCATTTCCGTGGCTCGATTCCGTGGCTGTGTCCGTGGCTGTGTCCGTGGCTGTGTCCGTGGCTGTGTCCGCTTGCAAGTCGTCAGGTTTTAATCGTGGCGATGCGCCAGACCGCGATCGGCAAGAGAAATACAACGGGCAGAATCACCCCAACCGTCGGAGGAAACGACGGCAACGGCAACGCAATCACAATCATTGACGTCAATAAAATCGGAAGGCTCAACGCTGCACAACTGACAGCTTGCTTCAAAATTGGCGCTGGTTCGCGCAAAGCGAAAAATGGAATCGAAATCGCAAGCACAAGAAGTCCAACCAAGAGGGAAGCAAATCTGCCCGTCGCAAATCTTCGCAGTGCCGTCGGATCGAAGGCCGAGTTGCGCGCCAAGTCGGCAATCTCACTCAAAGACAACATGTGGGCATAGAGCAGGTTCTGCCGAAGTCTCAGCGTGTCAGGATCGAGATCAGTCTGTAACAATTCAATGGGTTGATCCAAGAAAACAGAGGGCCGCTCGCCAGTTGGAACATCTGCTGGCCGAGTCGGAACTCCCGCCCTTCCATTGACCAATATCCACGAACGTTTCTCCGCAGACCATTTTGCTTGGGGAGCCTCGATTCGCCGAACAACCCCGCCCTGTTTCGTTCGCTCAACTGCATAGAGCCCTGTCAGTGTCTCCGTTGCGGGATCAAAACTTGCGGCGTGAATCAAGCGACCTTGCGAGTCTGACGCCAATCCAATTCCCCAAGTTCTGACCGCACCGCGAACCATATCTCCGTGCTCGAGCAACAATCGCGAGGCGAGTCGGGGCAAAATCAATTCTTGGTTGGCGACTTGCAGCAAACACAGAACGCCCATCCCCATGATGATCGGAAACACCGCACGCCGCATCGAAATCCCCACCGCCATCATCGCCACAAACTCGCGCGTCCGCAACATCGCAGACGCGGTGAATCCCATTGCGGCGAGCGCGACAAGCGGCATCATGTATTGATAGAACTGGAAGACTCGAGGTCCGTGGAAACTCAAGATCAATGTGGCGACCGACAAGATGCTCGCGCCTTTGTCAACGCCACTCTTCGCACTTTCAATCCTCGCTGCGGAACTGACAAATGTTTCCCATTGAATCAGGATGTCAATCGAAATCGCGAAGATAAATAGAAGCGAAAACAGCAAGAAAAAATTGCCGAGGAATCGAAGGAGGATGAATCGAGTCAATATTCGCATTGGTGCATTGATCAGGCGTTAGCGCCGTGCCATTCTCCGTCCAATACCCAGAATAAGAACGAAAAGTATCGCATTTCCCATCCACATCACGGTCAATCCAAATCCAACTTTCGACGAACGCAAGATTGACTGACCAGATGCGACCAAGAGCACATTTGCAATTGCCGGTATGAATGCGAGCAGAAAAATAGTCAGCGGCAGGCTATGCCGACGCCAGATCGCCAGAATCCCGCCAAGCACAAGCATCAGCAAGACGCTAATCGGCTGGGCGAATCGCATCCAGACATGGGAAAGGGCCTCGTAAAAAGTTTCAGATATGACATTCTCTATGCTTGTGATGAATTTCTTTGCAGCCGGTGCATACCCACTCAGTGGCGGAGTTGTCTGCGTGGAAATCCGCCGCGCTGCCTCCATGGATTCTTGTGATGAGATCGCAATTGGGTCTTTCTCCAACGAAAGAGCAACGATTCTGGGTGGCCAACGAACGACACGGTCATCTTCTCCACGAAAAGAGCGTGTTCGCGGTTCGGTCAAGATCAAATCAAGGAGAGACAATCCACTCGATCCATCAGAACTTTCGGTTCCAAACAACTTCGCAGAAACAGTTGAGGCTTCGCGAAGTGCCTTCTCCCCTTCCAATTCGATCACCGTGAATCTCTTCAAAGGGGGCAGTGGAATCAAGCCATTTCCACCAAGTTTCGCATCTTGAATTTCATAAACTCGATTTGCCTCCTTGCCATAGAGACGAGCGCTTCCTGACTTGGCAAGTTCTGCGCCAAGTTTTTCAATCAACAGTGCTGGGGCAATCGATTTCTCAAGCCTGCTCCGTTCGATGGCGACACTCGCGCCTTTCGATGGGTCACGCAACACGCCAAGCAATTCCGACCACGGTAAATACTTTGGGCTTCGCTCCCATCCAACATCGATGAGTGTTGGCATTGGTTCGACAAGTGACATGAATGCAACTGTCGATTCCCCTGGACGCAAGACCGTCGCATCGCGGAATGCAACTTTCACAATCAGATCACTTCCAGCAGAATAGAGATCCGCAGAACCACTTCGCGCGACAAATTCTGTGCTCAGTTTTCCAGATGGAGAAATTTCAATTGCCGCAACGCCTTCCATGCGAACGCGTTGAATCGATGAATCATTGTTCGTGTCGTCCATTGCGATTCGATCGGCAAAGATCATAAAATTCCCCGCACGGAATGGCTCTCCTGATCGAATTGTGCTGACGAAAACCTGCGCTGCATCGTTGGTAATGACATCGCTCATCAGCCCCAAGAATCGCGGTATCGCACTCTGCACCAAGAAGAACATAAAGATCGTCAGCACAGTTCCCAGGAAAATTTGCGGCATCAGAATCACAGGATAAGAAATCCCGCTGACTGACATTGCTTGAACTTCATTGTCGGATGCAAATCGATGCGTGACGATTGTCGCTGCAAAGCCAGCAGAAAACGGAAGTGCGTATTGCAACATCGGCACCATCGCAAGAAAAATATATTTGAGAATCCCTCCAGGCCCGAGAAGATTTCCAGTCAACGGCTTGATGACCGCTCCGAAGGCAACGACCACCACGATGATCACAGTTGTCAACAGTAAGACCTTGGTCAACTCCATAAGAAAATGTCGAAAGAGAATCCAGGGCATGTCGGAAAGATTCCGCCTTTAGCGGAGTCCGTACTCCTTGAGTTTTCGATAGAGCGTTCGCTCGCCGATGCCAAGCATTTGAGCCGCCTTTTCGCGATTTCCTTCGGCCATCGCGAGGGTCTGCCGAATCGCCTCTTTTTCCAGCCTTCCCAAACCACATCCAGCAAGTCCTCCCAAGCCAGCGGAAACTCCCATCGCAGCGTCGTCGCTATCGGTGACATGAATTTCTGCCGGGACATCTTGGACATCAAGAACATTCGCGGAACTCCCGACCATCATTCGGTGGACAATATTCATCAACTCGCGCACATTTCCAGGCCACTGAAAGGCGACGAGTCGCAGCATCGCTGGCTCGCTGATGGTGGGAATAGGTCGATCCAACTCACGAGCAAATCGCCCCAAAGCGTGTCGCACCAGAAGCGGAATATCCTCGCGTCGTTCACGCAGTGGCGGAATATTGATCTCGACTCCGCGCAGGCGATAAAACAAATCTTCGCGAAATTGCCCTTGTTTAATCATTGTTCGCAGGTCGCGATTGGTCGCGCTGATGAATCGAACATCGACTTTGCGCGCATCGTTGGAACCCAAGCGGACGATCTCGCCCTTTTCAAGCACGCGCAGTAATTTGGGCTGCATCGACAATGGCGTGTCGCCGATTTCATCCAAAAAGACACTGCCACGATCGCCATATTCGAAGACACCTTCGCGATCTTTATCCGCACCGGTGAATGCCCCACGGACATGGCCGAAGAGTTGGTCCTCGAGCAGACTTTCCGCTTGACCTGCCGCATTAAACGGAACAAATCGCCGCTCCTTGCGCTTGGAATATTGATGGATCGCATGCGCCACCAATTCCTTGCCAGTTCCACTTTCGCCGGAAATCAGCACCGGGATATTGGTGGGTCCGACTTGACGGATTGATGTGATGACCTGCCGAATTGCAGCGGATTCGCCGATGATTCCTTCAAATCCATAAGCGGCATCGACCTGGCCGCGCAACTTTTCGTTTTGATGACGAAGCAGAACGGACTCGGCGGCTCGCTGAACCAAATTGCGAAAGACCACCAGATCGAGCGGCTTGACAATAAAGTCATACGCCCCACCTCGCAAAGCATCTTTGGCGGTGGGAATATCACCATGCGCTGTGACCATGATTGTTGCGGCATCGGGCTGGACCTGACGAACCAGTTCCAGAACTTCCATTCCAGAGCGCGGACTTTCCATCACAAGGTCCGTGACGACGACGTCGAAATTTCCGTGGCGAAGTTCATCTTCAGCGGCTTTTTTGCTGTTGACAATGGTGCAAACATGGCCGGGCTTGTGGAGCGCTTCGGCCATAGTTTCGGCATGATCCTTCTCGTCATCGACGATCAGCACCTGCGCGCGGACGAGATCTTGAGCATCTGCCATGATTGGGGACGAGTGTACGGATGAACCACAATGATGCAGGAGCGTCATGACGGAATTCAGACAAAGCGTGCCTGGATTTCCAAGGCGCAAGAGGCTTTCTGCCGATACTCTCCAATACCTATGAACGCGCGCAAGGATGCGGCAATTTTTGATGGTCGCCATGTCCATTTTATTGGTATCGGGGGTTGTGGAACCAGCGGACTTGCACTGATGATGAAGTCTCGAGGAGCCACTGTCAGCGGAAGCGACCAGTCGGCAAGCGATACAACAAATTCCCTTCGAAGTGCTGGGATTGCGGTCTCGATCGGCAATTCCCCTGCAGAATTGAAACCCGAAATTGACTTGGTGGTCTATTCCGCCGCCGTCGCCGCCGATCACCCAGAACTTGTTCGAGCTGAGTCGATGAAAATCGAAACGATGACATATGCGCAGGCTCTTGGATGGGCCCAATCTGGTCGAACGGGAGTCTCAATCGCAGGGACCCACGGCAAGAGCACAACGACTGCATTGCTGGCGCATCTTTTGATCGAAGCTGGACTCGATCCATCGGTGATCGTCGGTGCGAATTGTCCGCAACTGAATGGTGGCGGCACGAGAACCGGAAGTGAGATAATCCCAAGCGGTCTCCTTGCTGGAACGCCGGGAATTTTCGTCGCCGAAGCGTGCGAATTCAACCGCTCGTTTCATTCGCATCAACCGACGATGGCGCTGATCAATAATGTCGAAGAAGATCATCTTGATGTGTATGGATCTCTCGACGAGATCGTGAAGTCCTTTCGTGTCTTCGCAGGAAATCTGCCTGCTGCGGAAGTTGGCGGAAAGTTGTTGATCGGTCACGAAGGCGCTCATCGCCGATCTGTCGCAAGCGGACTGCAATGCGCTGTCAGCACATTTGGCTGGTCGCCAACCGCTGATTACAAAGTGGAATATGAACCATCGACAAATGCCACAAGCATCTGGTATCGAAACGAAGAAATGCTTTCGTGGCGTGGGCAACTTTCTGGAGAACACAACGCGCTCAATTCCGCCGCCGCCGCGATCTTGGCGACTTGGCTGGGCGCAACGGCTTCCTCGATCAAGCACGCACTTGAAAATTTCGCTGGCGTAGAGAGGCGTATGCAATATTTGGGCGCATGCGTGACCGACGCTGGCGCGAATGTTCGGGTCTTCGACGATTATGGCCACCATCCAACCGAATGCGAACGAACTTTGACCGCGCTGAGAAACGCTGAAAATCCCCGCAGAATCATCTGTGTTTTCCAGCCGCATCAACACAGTCGAACGCGCTTCTTGCTCGAACAATTTGCGCAAAGTTTTTCTCACGCCGACTTGGTGATTGTGCCCCCAATCTATTTCGTACGCGATAGCGAGATCGAACGAACGCTGATTTCTTCGGCGGACCTTGTTGCACGACTGAACGCCAAGGGAACGAATGCTCGGGCAATTGACGACTTTGCAGAGATTGGCGAATTCTTACATCGTCATACTCAAGATGGCGATTTGATCGTCGTGATGGGAGCGGGTCCTGTTTGGAAAATCGGCCACGACTTTGTGAAGGCTCTGACTCAGCAAACAAATCGAGCAGCTTCGATGCCGCCGCGTGCCGCAGCAAGTCCAAGCGAGTGAGCGACGAATGAGCACCATAATCACCGTCAAGGAGAATCTCTGGAGCGATCTTGATGTTGTTGCGACACTCGATGCGCCCATCGGTCCGCTGACTTGGTACGAAACCGGCGGCCGCGCTGAAGTGCTCATTTCTCCCAAGAGTGTCCACGCGCTTCAAACGCTCTGTCAACGCTGTGACGAAAGCGCGATCCCTGTGCGCGTGCTTGGATCGGGAGCAAATCTTCTTGTCGCAGATGATGGCATTGATGGCGTCGTCATTCGCTTAAACCAACCTGCTTTTCAAGAATCACATTGGAACGATTCTGACAATGGAAATCCCACGCGAATCGGCGCAGGCGTCGATCTGATGGGAATCATTCAAGAAACCACGCGCCGTGGACTCTCTGGACTTTCGCAACTTGCTGGAATTCCTGCCACAATCGGCGGCGCAGTTCGTATGAACGCGGGTGGTTCGTATGGCGACACCGCACAGAGCATTCACTCGATTGAACTGATGACGATGAGCGGAAAACTTTGCACGCTGACGGCCGCCGATCTGGCATTTGGATATCGACAGTGTGCGTTGCCTGCTGGCATTGTTATTGCCGCGAACTGCAACCTTCGCACAACGGATCCCGTTGCGCTTCGTGCGCATGTCAAGGAAGTCTTCGAATACAAAAAGCGCACGCAGCCAATGGGCGATCGATCGGCAGGTTGTATGTTCAAAAATCCAATCGATCCATCAACTGGCAAACGAGAAAGCGCTGGAAAGTTGATCGATTTGGCGGGAATGAAGGGCAAAACCAGCGGCGGCGCATTTGTCAGTGAAAAGCACGGAAATTTCATTGGTCTTCGAGATTGTGGATCCGCCAACGATGTGCTCGCGCTGGCATTTGATGTACAACAGCAGGTCTTCGATCATTCAGGCATTCAGCTTGAACGCGAGGTTGTCATTTGGTCCCAACGAGGTGCTTTTCAATGAGTGATATCAATGTGCTTGTTCTGATGGGTGGTCCGGATGCGGAACGCGAAATCAGCCTGAAATCTGGAGCGATGATTGCGGCGGCACTGCGTGAAGCAGGTGGATTCATCGTGCATGAGCAGATCATCGACAAGCCAACGAGCACCGAACTTCGTGCACTTCCTGGCGATGTCATTTTTCCAGTTCTTCATGGACCATTTGGCGAGGGCGGACCGCTGCAAGAAATTATGGAAGCTGATGGTCGACCCTATGTCGGCAGTCGTCCCCGTGCTTCGCGGATTGCGATGGACAAGATCAGTTCAAAACTCTTTGCTCGCACAGCTGGCATTCGCACTCCTCCTGCTCGCATCTTGATCGCAGGCGAACCTTGCGATTTGGAAATGCCCGTCATTGTGAAGCCGATCGATGATGGTTCGAGCGTTGGAGTTCGACGATGCTTCGATGCCGCTCAATTTGCCGCGGCTCGCGCGGAACTTGAAGTCAAACACCCCAAATTGATGGCGGAGAAACTCATTGTTGGTCGCGAGATCACGGTGGGAATCCTCGAAAGAGATCTCTTACCGATGATTGAAGTTGTGACCAGTCAAGAGTTTTATGACTTCAGCGCGAAATACGAACGATCTGATACGCAGTACATCTTGGATCCCGCCCTTGCACCTGAAGTCCAAGCGGAAATTGCCTATGCATCGCGAACGATCTATGAACGAATCGGTTGCCGAGATGTGGCGCGCGTCGATTTTATGGTCGACGAATCAGGCGCTTGGTTCTTGGAAATCAATTCGATGCCTGGAATGACCGATCATTCGCTTGTTCCAAAGGCCGCGGCTCATGCGGGGATTCCCTTCCCGAAAATGTGCGCACGCTTGGTCGAGAAATCGCTGACCCGAATGAAGGGAAATCACCGGATGGCAAGAAATACTGCAAACGCAGGTCAGTCTGGTGCAGTAGATGCGTCCGCTGCTTCTACAGAATCGCACGTTGCACCGCAAGCAGCGTCGGAAGGCGCAGCGGAAGGAACCACTGCAACTATGACCCACGATCAATCTAGCGCGCAGGATCATACGAATGACTGAAGGCGCAAAGAATTCCGCGATGTGGATCGGCGCTGGAGTGACACTTGCAATCTTGGCAACAGTGACATTTGGTTGGTCCGTACCTAGCCTGCGTAAAAAAGCACAAGCCTCGACAGGAGAGCGAATCGAAGTTGCTTTTATTGATGCGCCTTCTTGGATGACCCCAACCGATCTCGCGCCGATTCAGGATCTTGTTGCACGCGAGGCAGGAGCATCTGCATACAGCCGAGAAGGACTTGAACGAGCACAAGTTGCGCTACTCGGTTGCGGCTGGTTTGATGAAGTCCGACAAGTCCGCCGAATTGGATCGACATCGCTGGAAGTCGATGCAACTTTCGTCGACCCGATCGCACTTGTGGTCGATGCCGATGGCGAACATTTGTTGGATAGTCGCGCACGCCTTCTCCCTCGAACATATGCAACTGGAACTGCGCCAAATCTGACGAGAATTCTGGGCGCATCTCTTGCGCGACCTCAAAAACCAGGACAGCTTTGGGGCGGCGCAGATCTTCTCGCAGGCATCGAGATGTCGAAGTTGATCTCAACCCAGCGATGGCGCGCTCAGGTTTCTGCGGTGGATGTCAGCGATTTTCGCACCAATCAAACTCTCTCATTGCTGACAACCAAACAGTGCAAATTGATATGGGGTCGCGCACCGGGGCGAGAAGCCTCGGCAGAAGTCCCCGCAGCGCAGAAGTTGCGATATCTCGATCTGCTGACGAATCAGTACGGTCGCATCGATGGCGCTGGACCACAATCCGTCGATCTCTCCGTGGATTATGTCGGAAGCCATTGAACCGCCGCGAGGATTGGTGATCGCCGCTGGTGGCTGGATCATTTTCTCCTCCATCGCATCATTTGGATTTCAACTGCCAATCCATTTGTCCCCTTCAAGTCTCACGCCATCTATTCGAATGCTCTTGCTGACCTGCGCCGTGGGCGTGATGATTGTTTGGCCACTTGCGCGGCTCAGCCTGCCATCGCGCGACCGAACGATCGCGCGAACAATCATCGATGCGCTGACGCTTGCGTGTATGTGGCAACTGATCGTCTGGCCACTTCGACTTGGGACGCCATGGCCCATCGAGCGAACACTTCTGATCGATTTTATGGTGATCATTTCACTCGTTGGAAATGCGGGAATAATCGCCGCCGCATCGGTTTTGCAAAGTTCTCTTGTGCGTGGATTTGCGATCATTGCCTGCATTCTGCTGGCGGTTGGGCTTCAATTGCCACTGGCAGCGATTGGTATCACGCCTATGGGAATTTCAAACGCTTTTCTTGCAAACATTTTTCAGGGCGGCGTTCCAAGCCTTCTCTCTTATATGACTTCGCCAGCATCCCTGCCAGAATCGAGTGAATGGGAGAGTTTTGTCGCGTATGGAATTTTCAATTGCGCGTTGTGCTTGATGGGATTGGCATTCGCCGCGATTGCATCCAATTTGAACAGTGCGCAAGCGAATCAAGTTGCGAGTGGACGACGAGCGGGATAGCCTAGCGGTCACTTCTATGGAATTCGTCACAAAAATCGATAAAGAGAAACTTGAAAAGTTGCTGAGCGAATATCACGCTCTCGACAAGGAATTGATCGTGCGAATTGCAGAAGCTCGTGGGCATGGAGATCTTCGGGAAAATTCCGATTATCACGCCGCGCGCGAAGACAAATCCATGAACAATTTACGGATTCGGGAACTGACTCTGCGCCTTGAATCCGTGCAAGTGATCCTTGAAGGCGAAATGCCCAGCGATATGGTTTTCTTGGGGGCGATCGTCCGTATTCGTGACGAACAATCTGGCGGGATTGAGACGTACAAGATCGTCAGCAGTAAGAGTGAAGGCGGCGATAGCGAACATCGCGAAGTCACGACAACAAGCCCTATCGGCGAAGCATTGATGAAAGTGCGTGTTGGTGAGACCGTTCGAGTGAATCTTCCTCGCGGCGAACGAAGACTGACCGTGGTTGAAATTTTGAGCTGAACTCGACGTGCTCATGCTGCACGCGATGCTTCTTCACCTGCCTCCAACAACTCTGCAAATCTTGCTTCCAAATTTGCTTTTCGAAGGAACGAAATGGGCGATTCTTGGGGTGGCTATCGATCTGCTGCTTCGGATTTTGCTTGCGACAATTGTCATCTTGCGTAAAGGTGCGCGCCCTTCGGTTGCCACCGCTTGGGTACTCATCGTGATCGCATTTCCGCTGTTGGGAATTCTTGCATACCTGATGGTGGGAGAATCACGGTTGGGATCCCGAAGGCGCAAGGCACATAAGAAAATCCTCGCTCTCTTTGATAAAGCTCTATTCCACAAGCATGATGATCCTCGTGCAGGGGAAATTGCACTCGATCCGATCGATACGCAAATTGCGCATATCGCCCAGAGGGCAAGTCATTCACCAGCAACTTCTGGAAATCGGACGACGCTCATAGGCGACTCACAGGAATGCGTCGATCAGATGATCACAGATATCGAAAAGGCAACGAAAAGTATTCACAGCACGACATATATTTGGCTTGACGACCGTGTTGGCGAAGCAATCGGAAACGCAATGATTGCGGCGTGCGCGCGCGGAGTGACCTGCCGAATTCTGGTCGATGGTCAGGGATCCAGTGCATTTCTCAAGAGCGCGCTTTGCCGCAGAATGCGAGAACGCGGAATCCAAGTTGTCGCCGCACTGCCAACCCACTATCTGCGCGCGCTCTTTCACCGCATTGACGTGCGCAACCACCGAAAAATGATGGTGATTGATTGCGAAATTGGTTGGATGGGCAGCATGAATATTGCCGCGCCAGAATTCGCAGTCCAACCTCGATTTGCGCCATGGGTTGATTGCATGGTTCGACTTCAAGGTCCAGTTGTGCGCGAATTGCAACTGATCTTTGCGGAAGATTGGTTTCTCGACACGAACGAATCGATCGAGGAACTCCTCAAAACTATGCCAGAATTCCACACAGATGGTTTGCCCGTCCAAATTATGGCTTCGGGGCCGAACTATAACAATGATGCGGTGCGTTCACTGATGATCGCCTCGATTCAAGTCGCACGAAAGGAAATCGTTCTCACCACTCCATATTTTGTTCCAGACTCTGACATGTTCAGCGCGCTTTGCATTGCGGCGGAGCGTGGCGTGATTGTCCATCTGGTTGTTCCGCGTCGCAACAACAGTCGACTGGTGGCGCTTGCGAGTCGCGGGCGATATTCGGCGATGCTCGCATCTGGAATTCAGATTCATGAATACACCAAAGGGCTTTTGCATTCCAAGACTGTTTCTGTCGACAATCTTTTTTCGATTATCACTTCAAGCAATCTTGATCGTCGAAGTTTCGAAATCAATTTCGAAGTGAGCGCCATCATGTATGCAGATTCGTTCGCACGCAATGTCCGTGCGCTTCAACAAACGTATATGGATCACAGCGTGGATGTCACACCCGCATCGTGGGGACCTCAATCCATTCGACAGCGACTTGCTCAAAATGCCGCAGCGTTGGTTTCTCCGCTGATTTAATGCTTATTTGGCAAGTGGCGCGGGTCTGGAGACGACTGTTCTCTTGCCGCGAGCAACAGTCGATGTCGACCGTGCTCCATCGGGCCAAATGACTGTGATCACCACTGGACTTGCGGTGGTCGCGTCTTGAGGCTCAGGACCAATTCCAAAGTGCGCTTGCGGAGTATTGTTGGATTGGAATGGTCCACCACCAATGATCCAACGCGTTTGCTTTCGATCGCCAATCGAAAGTTCTATTCGAGAACCCACTCCGTGCCGATTGCCTTTGTGCGTTGGATCATCGAGCGCAATGATCACCCAATCATCCTTGCCATCATGCTTATTTTTCAGAACTTGCACTGGTTCATTCAATCCACTCACGATTACGTCTTGGTCTCCATCACCATCGAGGTCTGCGAAAACAGCGGAACGATCACGCCGAGCATTGTTCAACCATCCTTGCGATGAATCTTTGATCGCAACGAATCGTTCGCCATCACGACTCATCACCAGCGGCGCCTGCGCATAGTCACTGTTCATATTTGCGCGCGTCGCTTGGGGATAGACATGACCATTGACGATAAAAATATCCTCGTCGCTGTCGTTATCGAGATCGACGAATGCAGCGGCCCAACCACAGAGCGTTCGCGACGGCATTCCGATGCCATACTGCGATGTCCGATCATCGAAAAAACCGTCTTTTCTGCTTACAAAGAGCGTGTTTGTGTCATCGCTGAAATTGGTCGTCAGGATGTCTGGAAGCGTGTCCGCATTGACGTCGCCGATGGCCATCCCCATCGTGGCTTGTTCGGCTCCTTCGATGTTGGTCGCGGTGCCAGATCGTGTGCCAATGTCCTCAAACCGAAGTTTGCCCAAGTTTTTGAAAAGGAAGTTGCTCTTTGAATCGTTGCCAACATAAATATCTGGCAGGCCATCCTGAGTCAGATCCAGTATGGCAA
The DNA here is from genome assembly GCA_005792145.1 of Planctomycetia bacterium. Taxonomy (GTDB): domain Bacteria; phylum Planctomycetota; class Phycisphaerae; order Phycisphaerales; family SM1A02; genus F1-60-MAGs104. Next base: position 12,626 of record SXSS01000137.1, read on the forward strand.
CATTCAATCCATAACTCGCCATCACAGTGCGAATCCCAGAGGCTTCGCTGCGATCCGCAAATGTTCCGTTGCCAAGATTTTCATACAGCAAGTCCGGCTGCGCGCGCAATCCGCGAGGACCATTGATGACTTCGAGTCCGCGAAAATGTGCGGGAGGAATCGGCTTTGCAGGATCGCACTCGACATAGTTCGTGACATAAATATCCAAGTCACCATCCCCATCAAGATCTGCGAATGCGGCAGAAGTCCCCCAAAGATTCTCCTTGCCCAATCCGGCCGCTTCAGTCACATCGGCAAATCGTCCACCACCCAGATTGCGCAGAATCCGATCGGGTCCAAGGCATGCGACATATATATCGTCGAGACCATCCGCGTCATAATCCCCCACTGCGCATCCGAAACTCCACTCGTGATGATCGATTCCACTTGAACCCGTGATATCTCGAAAGCGCATTCCCCCAAGGTTCTCGTATAGCCGTGCGCCAGGCCCCTTTGATGGCTGACCGAGCAGCGATCCATTGGGGAAAAACAAGTCAAAATCGCCGTCATTATCCATATCAATGATGGCGATGCCTCCTCCTTTGACCTCGAGAATTTGCGTGCTTGGCGTCGCGCCAGAAGTCGTCACAAAATCAATACCCGATGGCGCGGTGACATCTTCCATCTGAATTGATGAACGCTTCTCAGCGTGATCGGCGACTGGCGCAGCAGATGCCTGCGAAAGTGCGATCGAAAGAAAAACGATCGACATCATGGCGCGGATTCTCCGATGGGTTCGCGTCCTGTTCGTTTCATTGCATCTTGTTGCTTCGCTCGCGCCTGAACCGCATCCGCTGGGCGATTGAGAGTGTCAAAGACCCGCGCTAATTTTCCCCAAACTTCATAGTGATCCGGCCAAAGTGTGGCGGCTTCTTCATAGAGCGCGAGCGCTTCGGCAGTTTTCTCCCTGCGAATTTCGAGATCGCCAAGTCGTGCTAGGACCTTCGCGCGATCCTTGTTTCGATCGGGAGCAGTTCCGATCAATTCCATCGCTCTCTCAAGCGCGACTTGCGCATCGGACAATCGGTCTTCTTCGATGGCGATCACCGCGAGTCCATAATAGGAATCATCTGCCGTCGGCATTGCGCCAACATGACTTTGAAAATACCGCTTGGCAGATTCGAGATCGCCAAGATAAAAGCAGGTCCATCCCAGGAAATGATCGACCTGTTTTCGTCCAGCAAAATCTTGTTTGCGGGCCAAACTCGCTTCAAGCAGCGGGCGAGCCTTGGCGTATTGCTTCTGCTTCAAAAGAGCCACACCTAGAAGAAATTCTGCGCGCGCACAATTGGGCAGCTCCTTCAATATCGCCCGAAGCACGATTTCTGCGTCGAGGAACTGACCAGAAGCCAGAAGTTTGGCTCCAACCGAAAGATTCTGATGGAGGACCCCCGGCGCAAGCTTGACCCCCTCTGGCGCAAGCTTGACCCCCTCTGGCGCAAGCTCGACCCCCCCCGAAATCTTCTCTGGCGCTTGAATTGCAGAAGAAATCTTGGTATATGGCGGGGCAACAGCATTATCGGCACAGCCGACTACTTGTGAAAGAATCGCCGAGATACCTGTCGGGCATAGAACTTTTGCAACAAATTGAACGAAGTGCATCGTTTTTATACTATTCGACGGGAAAATTGGCGTAGCCATATTTTGGGGTTACAATATATGTGGATAGTTCAATTGCTGTTTGACTCCATAAATATGGTGCCTGCAATCTAGGTGCCTATAATTTGCTTCTTATTGGTGTATATGCTCATAGTTCACATAGATTCGAAAAAGCAAGACTCATGAAACAAGCTATTTTCAATTCATTTGGAACGACAATCATAGTTTTCGCTCTATGCCAATCCGCTCTAGCCCAACAATCGGTCACATTACAACCGCGAATAGGCGCAAAATTAAATGGACTGACTGCTTCCCAAATCGAAAGATTTGAAACTGGAAAAGTCCTGTATAGCCGTCCAGTTGCAATCGAAGAAGGTCTCGGGCCGATTCTCAACAAAAGTAATTGTGGCTCGTGCCATTCCAACCCACTCGGTGGATGGGGTGCCATTTCCGTCACTCGCTTCGGTATGGAAAACAAAGGCGCTTTTGAACTTTACCCAGGCGAATCTCAGTCGCTTGCACAATCACTCGCCAACAGTTCATTCTGCGCAGAGCTCGTGCCCGCAGATGCCACGATTGTTCGCATTCGACTGACAAACAGTTCTATGGCATTTGGTTTGGTCGAAGCAATCCCAGATGTTCAGCTGACTGCAAACGAAGATCCTCTTGACATAAATGGTGACGGCGTCAGCGGTCGCGTTCATTGGGTGACTCCACTCGAAGCTGCTCCTGGAAGCCCGCTTCGTGCGGGTCGCTTCGGTTGGAAAGCCCAGATTGCGACTGTGCTCTCTTTTTCATCTGATGCATCACGAAATGAAATGGGTTTGACCAATCGTTTCTCCCCTATCGAAAATGCACCAAACGGAGACAACGCACGCCTGACCATCTGCGACGAAGTTGCGGACCCAGAAGATGTTGTTGATGCCAATGGCGTTGGTTTCATCGATCGCATTACCGATTTTCAGCGCTATCTCGCACCGCCACCACAGACGCCAAAGTCAGGAATGGATGGCGAATTGCTGTTTGAACAAGTGGGCTGTGCAAAATGTCACGTTTCTCAATTCACAACATCCACGGCCTCTTCGCTGGAAGATTCGATTCGCAGCAAAACCATCCGTCCTTACTGCGACTTTCTCCTGCATGACATGGGTTTGCTTGCAGACGGAATCAGCGACGGCAATGCCGGCGAAGCAGAAATGCGAACGCCCACACTTTGGGGTGTCAGACGACGCGATCCAATGTTGCACAATGGTTCTGCAGCCGGCGGATCTTTCACCGCTCGTGTGACCGCCGCGATCGCCGCACACGGACCATTCGGCGAAGGCGCCACTAGTGCCGCCGCATTTGCGGCTCTCTCGGCTGTCGAGAAAACGAAACTGGTCAAGTTCCTCGATTCTCTCGGACGCGCTGAATTTGATTTTGATGGTGACAACATTGTCGACATCTTGGATTTCTTCGCTCTGCGAACCTGCATCGATCAAGGCAAGACCAATCCAAACAATGATTGCGCCATTGCTGACATCGATCAAAACGGTGTCGTCAACTCAATCGATGTTGATCTCTTTGTCCAAGCTTTCAACGGCGAAATCTTGGATTGCAACAACAATGGCTTCGCAGATCTTCGAGACATCGCACTGGGCGTCAGCCAAGATGCCAACAACGATGGAATTCCTGACGATTGTGGATCTTGCCAAGCCGATGCAAGCGGCGACCAAACAGTCAATGGCGTTGACTTGGCAATCATTCTCTCCGGATGGGCGGGATCCGGTCCAAGCGATGTTGACCAAAGCGGTGTCACCGATGGAATTGATCTTGCGATCGTGCTTTCTGGTTGGGGCGCGTGCCCATAATTTGATTTGATAGGAAATTGAAGAAACACAATGAGAACAAACATAATGCGAATTCCTCACACCGTATTCATCCTCTCACTTGCCGTACTCCCACTTTCCAGTGCTTCTGCGCAATGGGTTTCATTTACCAACCAAAGTTCGTCTCGGTTGGTCGCAAGCCCTGCGATGACTGGTCAGGACAATATTGAAAAAGATTTCGCATATGCCGACTTTGACCACGACGGCGATCTCGACCTCATCGTCATGCGCAAGTTTCCTGGTTCGATCCAGTCAACCTGCACAGGATGCGGGTTCTTTCGCGACTTGTTGTTGATGAATGAAAATGGCGTCTTGACTGATCGAACAAGCCTCTATGGACAAGCCGCAGATGTTTCAGGTTCACTGGGAATGCTTGACGAAGTCAACGACCGCGATGTTGAGGCATTTGACGTGAACAACGACGGTTGGGTCGATTTGATCACTGCGACCACGATGTCAGATACGGTCAACGCAATGCTCGGCCAGCCACGGGTCTATCGAAATCTTGGCAATAATTCATCCGGACAGTGGCAAGGATTCCGATTCGAGGACGGACGAATTCCCGAACTTTTCGCGAAGAACGGTTCTGTCGCGAATCCTCGCCTCTGCGATCTTGCTGTTGCTGACTTCAACGGAGATGGTTTCGTCGACCTGTACTACGTCGATTATGACACGCCCGAAACAAGCGGAACAATTTGCATCGATATGAACAACGACGGCGATACAACAGATGCAGGTGAGTGCCAGCAATCCCCAGCCGAAACTGCCACCAAGGATTATGACAACAAGATGCTTTACAACTGGGGCAACACTGCTGGCGGCCCTGGTCCAGGATATTTTTACGACACCACGACGACGAAGATGACGGCGACACAACTCATCTCTGAATTTGGAAATATGTGCAATGCCGGCGACTTTAACAGTGACGGGCTGCAAGACATCTTGCGTATCAACACTCTGACAAGCGGACAAGACGCGGCTGTTCTGACCAACAGGAATGGAGCATCCGGTCCTGGTCAAACTTGGACATTGAAGTCTGTCTATCCAGGCTTGGCTCCATACGGCTTGAATATTGCCGATCTCAATGGTGACGGCAAGTTGGACTTCATCATCGCTGACGACGGCCAAGACCGTTACGCATTGAACACAGGCAATTCTGCAGACGGTCAACCAAACTTTGCTCTCACTGTCATCGCAGGATCCCCAAGTGAATTTGGAAATACGATTTCGGTTGGAGATTTGAACAACGACGGCAGAACTGACGTGATCGTCACCGATATCGATGCCGATCTTGGACCATTCTGTCCAAGTTCTGGTCGTCGAACCAAGATCTATAAGAACACCGGAATCACAGGCGGATTGCTGACCGAAGACACGACCGTCCTTTCTATTGCGGACCTTTCGAATCTCTTCGACGTCGCTGTCTTTGACATCAATCAAGATGGATGGCTGGACATGGTCACAGGCGGATGCGCTGGTCTGAAAGTTTGGATCAACAATCCACCAGTTCCTTTGGCGTTCAGTTTCCCATCTGGAAATCCTTCGACCATTCTCGCAGGATCAACTGTCAATGTTCCTGTGACTATTACCGCAGCATTTGGAACAATCCTGCCTGGATCCGCCCTGCTCTATTACCGCATCAATAATTCAGCATGGTCAACCAGCCCGTTGACCGGCGGCACTGGCGGTGCATATGTCGCCCAATTGCCAGCCACCGCGTGTGGTCAACAATTGAATTACTACTTCTCAGTGACATCCGTCTCTGCGGGAAATCCAACGATCAAATCTCCGTCCAATGCTCCCATCTCTTTCTATTCACCCGCCACAATTACTGGCACCGTGGTCGTTGTAGATGAGACATTTGAAGGAACGACGACTGGATGGGTTGCGACGGCGGACGCGGCTTTGACAAGTGGAGCATGGCAACTTGGCGATCCAATTGGGTCAACAGCAACTTCTGGCGCGCCCGCAGAGCCTGCTGATGATCACACGGTTGCACCTGGAGTGAAATGCTTTGTCACGCAATTAGGCATTGCTGGACAAGCTGCCAGCGCACACGATGTCGACGGCGGCGTTGCATACCTGACATCACCAGTGTTTACCAATGCAGGAGCAGATGTCGAAATCTCTTATTGGAAGTGGTATTTCTGTTCTTCCACAACGCAACTTGATCCATTCGAAACTTCGATTTCAATTGACGGTGGTGCGTATGCGTTGCTCGAGCGTGATGTTGCCAATACAAGTGCTTGGCAGTTGAAGACGAAAAAGCTTTCAGATGCTGCCAATCCTGGCCAAACATTCAGAATTCGATTCTCAATCGCTGATACTGGAACAGCAAGCACGCTCGAAGCTGGTATTGACGATCTCAAAATCACTCGCGCAGTTTGCATCGGAGCGCCGCCATGTCCAGCAGATATTTCCGATGACCAATCGGTCGACGGTACCGATCTCACCATCCTTCTCTCGGGATGGGGAAACAACGGACCTTCCGATGTGAACGGCGATGGCTTTACAGATGGAACTGACTTGGCCATTGTCTTGAGTGCGTGGGGAGCATGCCCAACTCAGTGATCGAAGAATTTGTGATTTGAATTTGAATTCAATTCAACCGGCTGGAAAGTTCCAGCCGGTTTTTCATTGCAGATAAGGCACTCGCGTTCAATCCCGCGCGAGCCAAGACAACTCAAACAAGTTCAGAATGTTTTATGCGAGCGCCGCGGGAGGCATATGCCTCCCGACGGCGCACACGCGAAACGATGTTCGTTTTCGCAGCTGTGTATTTGGCTCGAATCTGTTTGCGTGTCCAGCCGTTGGAAAGTTCTCTCGGGCGAGTTCCGCAGGCGACCGACTGAACTTGCAACAAAATTTTCGAAAATCGGATCGTGTCGGTCGCCGAGGACTGTTTGAGCCCCGAGAGGACTTTTCACGGCTGAACACTTATGCATTTTCGTGGCTGTGTCCATCGCTCTGTGTCCGCCGCGCAAAACTATTGCGGCGAGCGAGGCTTGGTCACAATGATCGCGCTGTCGACTCGATCAACTGGCACACTCTGAATCTGCCCGCTTGGCCAGCGAACGGTCATTCGATCGACTTTCTCCGCCGCGCCGAGTCCA
>SXSS01000138.1 GCA_005792145.1 Planctomycetia bacterium
GATGAGGCGCTTGATCAAACGATTCGAAGCAACAGCATTGATGTGCTCGTTGAACTTGGCGGGCATACTTCTGGCGGTCAACTGACTGCGCTTGATAGTTCTCCCGCACCAGTCATCGTCTCCGCGATTGGATATCCAAATACCACGGGTCATCCTGCAGTGGGTTGGCGCGTTGTCGATTCAATCACTGATGGTCCAGAAAGCGACGCGCTTTGCACTGAACGCCTCTTGCGCATTGATCCGTGCTTCCTCTGTTATTCCCCGCCTAAAAATGCTCCAGAGCCAGCGATGCCCGCAGTTGATAGCCCAATCATTTTTGGATCGTTCAACTTGGCTGCAAAGATCACGCCGCGTTCGGTTGCGCTGTGGGCTGGGGCTTTGAACTCCGTTGCCAATTCGCGCCTACTGCTGAAATGTAAGGCAATCGCAGATGCCGGCAGCCGCGAGTTCTTCTTGGAGAGACTTGCACTGAATGGAATTCCAAGTGAGCGCGTTGATATTGTCGCATATACAGCAGGATTGCAAGAGCACTGGAATCTCTATTCGCGGGTGCATGTTGCGCTTGACACAACTCCATATAACGGAACGACAACCACATGCGAAGCGCTTTGGATGGGAGTGCCGTTGGTGACGATCAAAGGAGATCGACATTCGGCGCGAGTCAGCACAAGCATCTTGCACGCGGCTGGGCACAAAGAGTGGGTTGCGAATTCGCCCGAAGAATTTGCGGCGATCGCAGCGGGACTTGCGACAGATCGCGACCGTTTGCAAACGCTTCGATTTGGTCTGCGCAGTGAATTGCGGGCATCTGTTCTATGCGATCAGAGTGCCTATGCAGATCGCTTCCACGCTGCGCTGCGAGAAGCGTGGCGCAGTTGGTGCGCATCGGCGAAATGACGGAAAGTATGGTCGTACCATTGCACGAGAGCGCACGAGAGATCAGGCCAATGTTGATTTTTTTTGATGGAAGTTGCGCAATGTGTCATAGGTCAATTCGTTTTCTTATGAGACGCCCGCGTGTAGAAAGTTTTCGGTTTGTGCCTCTCCATACTCTTGCCAACACAGCATGGCAGCACGAGATTCAGCTTCAGCTTGGGCATGATTTGCAGACCAGCATCGTTGTCTGGCGCAATGGCGCGTTTCTGAATCGATCACGCGCGGTGCTTGCGATTTTTGTTGCGCTTGGATTCCCATGGAATATGGCTGCGATTCTGCGAATTTTCCCTTCTACGCTTTTAGACTTTGGATATGCACTCGTCGCAAAATCGCGCAGACCTGCGAAGAAATCGTTCGAGCAATTTTGTCAGATCATTCCGCAGAGTCAGCGTCACTTATTACAGACCGAACTGCCGGACATCCGTGATAAATCGCGTTCGATTCAATCTGCTCATTCTTCATGATCACGCTGTGATGCGTGACAAGAGCCCCTGCGCCAATTGTGGATCCATAAAAGAGAACGGCATGATGTCCAAGAGTTGCCCGATCCTCGATTATGACATGATCAATTTTTAAGATGCGGTCTTCAAAGCTGTGCGCTTGGAAGTTGCAGGCGACTGTCGCATCGTCGCCAAATGAGAGCATGTCTGGATCGACCACTTGAGTAAATCCGTGTCCTAGGACAACGCGCTTGCCAATTCGCACGCCAATCAATCTCAAAAATGCGTTGAGGAAAATCGTTCCGTCGAGTAGTTCAAGAGTTTCTCGTGCATATAAGCCCCATGCAACGAAGAGGAAATCCCATCGACTGCACCAACAACTCCAAAGCACATGCTGGCCAGGACGAACGCGCCCAAGTAGTGCCCACTTCATAATGATGATGGAAGTGATCATGATCAACGCGGCAGCAAGTGTTGCGAGTGGTGCAACGACAATCGCTGAAACTGTTGTGGAAAAATGCGCCGAGGATTCATCGATGGCAACCCACCAGCCAAAGCCAACTGCAATTGGAAAGAGCGGCAGAGTGAAGCGCAGGAATTCCCAGAAGAAACGATTTACATATCGAATTGTGCTTGGTTCGTGGGTCAATGTGCGATCCGCACTCACCACATCTCGTCGTGGAAGTTGGATTGCGGGATGGCCAAACCAGGCGGTTTTCTGTTGTGTGACCGTTGCATCTGCGACGGTGCTGACTCCAATGAAACAATCTGGCGAATACACAAAGCCCGCAGTGATAACGGCATGATTTCCAATGAAGGTGTTCTCGCCGATCGAGGTCTTGCCAATAAAGACACTGTTACGATCAACGCGTGGCGATGCGAAATAGATTCCATCTGCGAAGAAACATTTGTCTCCAATGGTCACCGTATCTGGAACGACATCAATAATCGTCGAGATCTCGCATCCTTTGCCAATACGCATTCCGGCAAGGCGAAGCCAGGTCGGCCAGAAAAGCGTTCCGCTGAGCCATCTTCCTGCAGAATCGACAGCCCGCGACTTTACCCAAACAGAAATGTATTCAAGGCTCCAGCGATTGATTGCGCCAGGTTTTGTGGGACCAAGCAAGCGAAGGCCGAGAGCGTGAGCGATCAGTGTTGCAATCACACAGAGTGGTGATCCAACAATAACAAATGCGGCGATGGTTGAAACGCCAAAGGTGTTCCACTGTGGAAATATAAACCACGCAAAAATCATCCAAGGGATCGACGCGATTATTCCAAGCGCAAGGCGAGATCCAATCATCAACAGTCCGTGTAAGTGCGGGTTCAGTGATCGCCCGCGTGTTGCAGAGATTGCCGGTGGGTTCGGTGCAACTTTGATTGCAGGGACACCATCCCACCTTTCGCCTTGTGGAATGCATACTCCATCGTCCAGCCATGAAAGTGGCGAAAGAGATGAATCAGCCAGCATTTCTGCATATTGCCCAAGCCCAGCACGCACATCGACCGTGCATCGATCGCCAATTGTGACTGGGGCAAGAATAAATTGTCCGTCGCGCAAATCAATCAAAGTGAGTGTGGATTCTTGTGCGAGCGTGACGTCATCACCAATTGTCAGCAAGTCCCAACCGCCGTGACGCAAATCTACTCCTCGGTGGATATGAACACGCTTGCCAATCTTTGCGCCAAGCAAACGTAAAATAGAATTATAAATGACCGTTCCTTCGATCAATCCCCACGGAATCAACCGAGCGAACTGTTGGACAATCCAGTGACGCAAATATGTTGCGCTGAAGACTGGAGTCGCGCTTGCTCGGACCTCTCCCAAAAGAATCTCTTTGGTGATGACAGTCAATGTGATTGTAAAAAGCGTGTAGAGCAGAATCGCGGCGCACGCCACAAATGGTGCGAGTGCGATGGACCAGATAAATCCAAGTTTGTCCATACCCGTGGGTATGGCTTCGATGAAGATGAAATAGGAACTTGCGCCTGCTGCGATGGCAAACGCTAGGAGGGCGAGTGCTTGAACAATGGATGCGAAAGTTGGATCGTTTGCACGGACTCCCGCACGAATTCGCGGTGCGTGCGTCACTTCAGACAAGCCCTCGGTCAGCGCAAGTCTCTGCGCCAATCGTTCGGGGGTTCGATGTTCATATATGTCTCGAACGCTCAAGCGCTCGGTCGCAGGATTCTTACGAAGTGCGCAGATCGCGCCGACGGCAGAGAGTGAATCTCCGCCGAGTGTCATAAAAAAATCATCATCGATCGAGATCTCACCAGTGTGATTGACTGCGCGAGCGAATGCATCGCAGATTTTTTGTTCATTTGCGCTTCGTGCGGATCGAATTTGTCTGTTTTGCCACTCTGAAACGAGGATTTCAGGCAAGCGCGCTCGGTCGATCTTGCCAGCAACAGTTCGTGGTATGCCATCGATTGCGGCGAATCGAGCGGGGACCATATAGAGAGGCAACGATCGGGTCAGCGCTGCGCGCAGTGCATCGTAATTTGGCGATTGACTTGGCGAAATTTGCACAATATGCGCAGCAATAATTTGTGAAGCACCTTCACCTTGCACGCGGCATGCTGCTTCGCGAACGCCTTCGCATTGGCTGAGTGCCGCATCGATCGCCGCGAGTTCCACTCGATACCCACGAAGTTTGATCTGACCATCAATGCGACCGAGATATTCAATATCGCCACTTGGGGAGAGTCGGGTCAAATCCCCTGTGCGGTAAATGCGTCCAAATTTCGGATGAGCGATAAATTTTTCCGCAGTGATCTCCGGTCGATTGCGATATCCGCGCGCGAGTCCGATGCCGCCGATGCAGAGTTCACCTTCGCGGCCAGGGGAAGCCTCGCAAAGTTGATCATCAAGGATGTATGCAGTGTGACCTTCGACGGGTCGACCGATCGTGACTGGTACGCCTGCGAAGATTTGCGTACGCACGACTGTCACAGTGCATTCCGTGGGCCCATATCCATTTTCGAGTCGTCGCCCTTGACTCCAAAGATCCGCAAGATCTTGTGGCAATGCTTCGCCACCGACGTAAATGAATTTGAGCAGTGGAAGCGAGCGCGCTGGATCTTCGCAACCAGTCGTCCGAAGCAGGGTTGGGGGAGGGCAAAAGACCGTGATTCGCTCGTGATTCAGCCACGAAACAAGATCTGGACCAAGGCGAACAGTGTCATCATCAAGCAAAACGAGCGTCGCACCGACAGCGAATGCGAGCCACGTTTCTTCCAATGACGAGTCGTATGCGGGTGAGGAACATTGCGCCACACGGTCGTTTGTATGGAGTTGAAAGCGAGAGACATCAGACTCGACGAGATTGGCGATGCTGAGATGTTCGATCATCACGCCTTTGGGCTTGCCAGTTGTTCCAGATGTATAGATGACATACGCAAGCGAATGCGGATCGATGTTGGATATCGCATTTTTGGGTGAAGTCGCAGGTGCAATAGTGGTGACATCAATCACGATCCAAGAGCCAGTGATCTTGCTCGATCCAAGGCGCGTACATCCGACATGATCAGTCAAGATGACAGTGGGAGCCGCGTCAATCAATACCGAGCGAATATGGTCATCTGGAAAAAGTGGATCAAGACAAGTGAACGCAGCGCCAAGGTTGAGTGCTCCCAATTGTGCGGCGTACAGATTTTCTGTGTCGCGAGGCAGCAAAATTGCGATGATGGAATCTGGGAAAACTGTCGCGCAGTCTCTTATCGCGTTGGCAATCGCGGAGCTTATGGACTGAAGCTTTGAATACGTGACAGTGTTTCGGCAAGCCCGCCCCCGTCCAGGTGGAATATCGATGGCGATTCTCTGTGGATGAATGGCTGCAATCTTGTCGAAAATCTCTGGAAGGTGCGACATGGAGCGTTTTATTGCCTTGATTTCAAGGGACAGAATTGAGTTCAGAGAGTTTCAAGATGGCAGCGTTTTGGAGTCCGACGAACTTGTAAAGAAGTGTAATCAAATTAGGTGAACTTTCTAATTTGAATGAATGATCGCTGAAGCGGTACTCTTCGAATTGTGATTCAATCAAAAAATTCCACGAGCGATACTTGGACAACCTTCAGGCTTGTCACACTTGTGCTTGGACCAGTGGTCGGATTTTTCTTGTGGCTTGCATTCCGCCCTACAGGTCAAGTGGTCGATGCAAATGCGGGTGCGGCAGCAATCGTCATTGGATTGCTTGGTTGGATGGCGATCTGGTGGGCAACTCAAGCAGTCGATCTCGCAATCACCGGCTTATTGCCAGTTGTGATCCTTCCAATACTTGGCGCATCAAAAGCGGAGCAAGTGCTCGCGCCATATGCCAACGATGTGATCTTTCTCTTTGCAGGAGGATGCATACTTGGAATTGCGATACAGCGTCATGGTCTGGGGTTGAAAGTTCTCAAGATTGCCATTCGTATTCTCGGTGATTCTCCCAATCGAGTAATTGCCGCCTTCTTGTTGGTGACCGCACTTGTCAGCGCATGGGTTTCCAATACTGCGACTGCCGCGATGATGTTGCCGCTTGGAATGGCAGCAATTGCGGTCTATTCGAATGGGGAAAACGCGGATTCTGCTTCTTCCAAAGCCATTTCGAATTTTCAGCGGGCGATTCTCTTGGCTATTGCATACGGAGCAAGCATCGGTGGCGTGATGACAGTTCTTGGGAGTCCACCAAATCCAATTGGCGTTGAATGGATCAACGCGAATGGTGGGAAAATGGATTTCGTAAAGTGGGCATTGGTTGGAGTCCCGACGGGAATACTGATGATGATCGCCGCTCAATTGATTTTCTGGTTGGCATTTCCGCTTCATGGTTTGCCTCGACCCAAGGGTGAACTTGAAGTTGATCGCAAAGCAACTGGTTTGTCCCGCGCCGCAAAATTTACACTGCTTGTTTTTCTCGCGGCTGTCATCGCATGGGTCTGCGCACCTTTTATAAAGTCTCTTGTTCCTGACTTGATATTGAAGGATGGAGTGATTGCTATCGCCGCCGCTCTCGCTCTTTTTATTATTCCTGCAGCGCGCGGAAGTTCGCAGGCGATCGTGCCGTGGTCGGAGACTGGAAAATTACCTTGGGGGGTCTTCATTCTGTTTGGCGGTGGACTGACTCTTGCCGAAGCAATGCAACGCACGGGAGTTTCGCAAATGATCGCTCAGAGTGTCACAGGTATCGGCGGAATGCCCGAACCACTTGTCATTGCAATTGTCGCCGCAGTAATGATTTTTTCCAGTGAAATCGCATCAAATACAGCACTTGCTGCAACGGCAGTCCCAATCGTCGGAGCATTGGCGCCTGGACTGGGAATTGCACCAGAGAAATTGGTGATTACAGCCGTGCTTGGCGCAAGCCTCGCATTCATGCTTCCCGTAGGGACACCACCCAATGCACTCGTGTTTTCAACTGGACTTGTCCCGATGAGAGAGATGCTCAGAGTCGGCTTCGTGCTGAACCTCTGCGCGATCGTAGTGATCACGGTCGTGTGCAGTCTGCTGATGTGATGCTTCTTGGCGATCGCAGTTCAGCGACCCTGAGTTCTGCGCGACATTGATCGACCTGCAACCGATGGACCTCGATGCGCATGTGGCATCTTTGGAGCGTGCGAATGTTCGGGCGCATGTTGCCTTTGAGGTGAATGTCCTCGCTGAGGAGAATTGCGCCGCTGCGGATTTGCAGGTGGTCTTGCTTTGATTGATTGCGCCGGAGCTTGTGGCATCGGTGGCAGAGATGTTGGCAACGCAAGAACTGGAATTTGCTTGCGCGTGAGCTTCTCGATGCTTCGCAGAAGTCCACGCTCTTCAGTCGAGCAGAATGAGATCGCAATTCCAGAAGCACCAGCACGCGCCGTACGACCGATACGGTGCACATACGCCTCGGGCTCCATCGGAAGATCGAAGTTGATCACATGTGTGATTCCGTCAACATCAATTCCGCGTGCTGCAATATCAGTCGCAACAAGCACTGGAGATTCGCCGGAGCGAAATGCCTCGAGAGCGCGAATTCGATGATTTTGAGCCTTGTTCCCATGAATTGCCGCCGCACTCACGCCAGCAGCATGCAGTCGTTTCACAACGCGGTCTGCGCCATGCTTGGTCTTCATAAACACAAGAGTTCGCTCGACGCCTTTTGATGCGAGCACATACAGCAGCAACTGAGTCTTCTGCGCGGTTGAGACCTGATAGAGATGTTGTTCGATGCGGTCCACGGTTGAAGAAGCAGGGGTGACAGCGACGCGAACAGGATCCTTCATAAAAGAATCCGCAAGATGCTTGATCTCACTTGGCATCGTCGCCGAAAAAAGCATCGTCTGTCGTTTTGTCGGTACAGCCGACATAATTCGGCGAATCGGATCGATGAACCCCATGTCAAGCATTCGGTCCGCTTCGTCAAGCACGACGAAAGAAATTGAACGCAGATCGACGAGGCGTTGTTGCATCAAGTCCATCAATCGTCCAGGTGTTGCGACGAGAACATCAACTCCGTTTCGTAGTGCATTCACTTGAGGTCGTTGTCCGACGCCTCCGTAGACCACGGCATGCTTGATTTGAGTGCGACGACCATACGCCGCAAAGCTTTCACCGATTTGTGCGGCGAGTTCGCGGGTCGGTGCCAAGATCAATGCGCGCGGCGCACGACCGTGCGCGAGCGGAGTTGCTGGAGTTGATTTGCCCAGCAATTGGTTCAAAATTGGCAGTGCAAATGCGGCTGTTTTGCCAGTTCCTGTTTGTGCAATGCCCAAGACATCGCGGCCTTCAAGCGCGGGAGGAATTGCTTGAGTTTGAATAGGAGTTGGTGTTGTGTAACCCTCTGCGCTGAGAGCGTCGAGCAGTGGTTTGACTAGGTTGAGTGAGGTGAATGCGCAAGGGGGAGAGACGTGAGATGCTGAGTCGTGTGACAAAATGAAAACAACTTTCTGGCCTCTGGTCTATTCGGAGACCATTGGTCTGTGTACTGGACGGATCTGGAACAACCGCGGACGAGCCGGGGAGAAGCAGAATCAGGCCTATTGGCACTGATGGGGCGCTTCCGATGCGCCACCAAAAGTTGCCGGCTGAATCCCAGAGAAGTGTCGCAAGCAGAGTGCTGCGACCTGAGGCTTACCGGCGGGGTATTTGGATTATAGCACAAAAATCTGAAATGCAAAATGAATTCTTTCAAATGACAACTGAACAGATCAGAAAATCACAATAAATTCATATGAAGCGATCAGGGTTATGCAATTATGGACCGATGTGCTGAAACAATTTATGCATGACACGACTGAATGGCTTTTGAATTTTGCGTGCTGCGAGACATCGAAGCGCTAGTTGGTTGCGTTACTGGCGCAGAATTGGTCTACGAAACGCGTGATCAGCCGATTGCCACGGGATTTTCTGAAATCGTGTTGACTCCAAAGTCTCATTACATAGACGCACTGACAAGCTGGGAAGATCCGCTGTATCGCAAGATCGTCGAAGCGCTTCCCCCAGGAAGCAAGCCCAGTGATTTCATCGTAAGTCTCGATGTAACCGCGGGAAAATTGTGCAAGTCGAATTGTAAGTGTCTTTGACTTCAATGTCTTATTTGGCTCGCTGTGCGCTCTCTGATGCGGCACGCATTTTCTGTGGATCAACGGTTACTTTGAGCTCGACCCTATCATTCATCGTTTCAACCCAAGCATAACGCGTGACTTTTTGATCATTTGTTGCCGCCGTGAATGCGACTTTGATGGTTTGACCTGGATCAATATTGCAAGGAACTGCGGGCTCGCTTGCCATTGAAGAACTCGCACTTGTTCTAAGTCGTTGGACTTGAAGCGCAGACTTGCCGATATTTTGGAGCACGAAAAAGACCGTGATTTCGTGCTGACCCTTCGGATTCGCGGGCACAACTGGCGGCAAATATGTCGATTGTATAACAATCAGTTTCCCCGGAAGTGCCTTGCAACC
>SXSS01000024.1 GCA_005792145.1 Planctomycetia bacterium
GCGATCTTCAAACAGATTTATCGTGAAGGTCGATACAACGCAATGCCTGCAAAGAATCGCCCGCATTTCGTTGAACTTTGTGGGACTCCACAAAAACGCATCGAGCAGTTGCAGGCTGCGATTGATGCGGTGAAATCGAAACTTACAGAATCTTAAATTTCAAGACAGATTCAAAAGGATGATTGGGTTTTTCGATGATGATGATGATGAACCACCGAGATTTCGCGGTTCGCGGTGCGATGCCTCTAGCTTTCAATGAGTTCATCGCAACCTCTTAAAATGATCAAGACTCTCCTGTTGCTTCAGACACGCCGCAAACTTGCAACGTGGAAGAAGTAGGGGATCGCTAGACTCTTTTCATGGCCCACATTCACGAAAAAATCGATTTCACGGTCGCGATCTTTGTCGTTCAGCAGTCGCGGGTTCTGGTCATTCATCACAAGAAGCTCAATAAATGGTTGCCGCTTGGGGGGCATATTGAACTTGATGAAGATCCAGAGCAGGCCGCGCTTCGTGAAACGAAAGAAGAGAGCGGTATCGATGTTGATTTGATCGGCGAGCGTCCGCCAACGACTGGTCTCGGCACGCGTGCGCTGATCGCCCCACGATTCTTGGACATTCATCGCATCAGCGAGACACACGAACATATCGGGATGATTTATTTCGCACGACCTAAAAACGAGGCTGGTGCCGCACAGGCAACACTTGCGCAAAGCGAGCACAACGACATTCGCTGGTGCACTTCGCTGGAACTCGACGCACTCGTTCCAGCAATGAGCGATGCAGTGAAGTGGTATTCCCGCGTCGCGATTGACGAAATAGTTTAGCGACGGGCCTTTCCACTTTTTTTGCGAATAGTTTTCGGTCGTCCTGCTTGAAATGGGCAAAGAGTGCCGAAAATCGACATTGGGTGACCATCTCAGAGGCGTGCTCTTAGTCGATCGCACTTACCCGTATTGGCGCTTGGCATACTCTATGCGTATGCACAATATCAATCGACGCTCGTTCAACATCATTGCTGGTCTAGCAGGATTTTCCGCGCTTCTTGGTCGTTAGAACTCACACGCAGCATCGACCGCACAACAGGCCGCGACACCTGTTGGTCCAAGCCGAGCGTTGAGATTTGCGCACTTCACAGATTTACACATCACTCCGGATCGTGAGAGCGAGCCTGGAATGAAAATCGCTTTTGAGAATGCGTTTGCGGACGGGATCGAGATGATTCTGACTGGTGGCGATCTCATTATGGATTCGTTTGCAACCAAGCGCGCTCAAGTCGACCGAGAATGGGCCCTCTTTCACAAGATCTTCGACGCGCACTGCAAAGTCCCTGTCGAACATTGCCTTGGCAATCACGACATCTTCGGTTTTTGCCTTTCGAAGGCGGAGTTGAAGGGGAACGAAGCGGACTTCGGTTACTCGCGGCCGCTCGCCGAACTGAAGTTGCCCTCGCGTTGGCGCAGTTTCGACCGCGGTGGTTGGCACTTTATTGTGCTTTCATCTGTCGAGCGCGATCCAAACGACGAGTGTGGTTATCTCGCATATCTCACCAAAGAACAGCGCGCGTGGCTCGAAGCGGATCTTGCTGCGACGAAGCTGCCAACAGTTGTCGTGTCGCATGTTCCAATTGTCTCGGTGACTGGCACTGTTCGCGACGCAAGCAACATAAAGATTGGAAAGACAGAATTCGGCGGTGGGTTGATCCATCTTGATGCCGGACCGGTGCACGGCATCTTCCGCACGGCGGGCAATGTCAAACTCGTTCTCTCGGGACATACGCATCTGATCGATCGCTGCGTTGCGGATGGTGTCACATATTGTTGTAGTGGAGCGGTATGCGGCAGTTGGTGGAAGCCGTCTAAGACGCACTGCGAACCGACTTACGCGCTGATTGATCTATTCAATGATGGATCATTCGATTACCGCATCAAGCCGACAGGTTGGAAGAATGCATAGGGTGGAGTGAGGAGGATTCAGCACAGCATTGAGATCCACCGACCCTCTTGGGCGTCAAATTCTGGGAGTGGATTTCTTTGGTGTGATGAATTTCTGGGTGCGGCTTTGGGGTGTCACTTTCCAGTTGTTCTGAAGGCTTGTTTTTTCTGAAACTTTCTCGTAGTCCACCCCTAGCACCACGAAAATAGGTTTTTTGACAACATATAGAGAATTATCAAATTTTCTGTTTTTTTTTTGACTTCCCGGCTTTTCGGTTTACCTTATTTATATGTCTAGTTATCTGGGTCGTCACCTTCACCAGTTCAAAATATGAAATCAGCAAACATTCTTCTTTCAATCGTCGCCGCTGTCGCAATTACTTTCGGTTTTTCAACTTCCAGTGTGCAGGGGCAGTGCACTACCGATACCTCAGGCGATGGCCAGGTCGGCGGAGAGGATCTCGCCCCGTTTTTGGCGGATTGGGGATTGACAGGCTCCACAATTGCAACTGACTTCAACCACGACGGCGTTGTCGATGGACTTGATTTACCACTTCTTTTGGGGAGTTTTGGTCCTTGCCCTGCTCCAACTTGGGCGACTGTTTTGGAATGGTCGCCAGATGTGGCCGTGGTGACCGATGCGAATCTTCGTGCGGCGATTGTGGCAAGTGGATTTCCGTGGAGAATCCGCGACAATTCCAGCAACATCGAGATGTTGTTGGTTCCAGCGGGAACATTCACGATGGGATGCAGTGCGTCGACTTCGCATAGTTGCGATTCCGACGAAAGCCCTTTGCATCAAGTGACTCTGACGAACGCATTTTATATGGGTCGTTATGAAGTGACTCAGGCTCAGTGGACTGCGAAGATGGGGAGCAATCCGAGTTATTTCTCTGGATTCCCCGACAGCCCCTCGCGTCCTGTCGAACGCGTCTCTTGGAATATGATCGCAGAAGAATCTACATCATTTATGGGTGTGACAGGTTTGCGCTTGCCGACTGAAGCGGAGTGGGAATATGCATATCGCGCGGGAACAACGACAGCCTTTCACAGTTATCCCGGACAGCCAAATGGCTTCAACACCGACAGCCTTCTTGTCAACATTGCGTGGTACAACCAGAATTCAGGCAGCCAAACCCACGCTGTCGGCGGCAAGTTTGCCAACGCGTTAGGCCTCCACGATATGTCAGGCAATGTTTTTGAGTGGTGCCAGGATTGGTATGGCGCTTATTCAAGCGCTGCGCAAACAAATCCCACAGGACCTGCGACTGGATGGGACCGTTTGTTGCGCGGCGGCAACTGGTACAACAACTCCAGCAACTGCCGCGCGTCGAGGCGCGTCTTCACCGCGCCCGACTTCATCTACCCCAACTACGGTTTCCGTGTCGTGAGGACTCCGTAATTCCATCTACCCTTGCAGGCTCCGCCAAGCGGAGCCTGCTTCCATTTTCCATTTTCTCTGGGACTAGTCCGCGGCCTTCGCCGCGGATAAATGTTCATTTTTACTTCCCCAAA
>SXSS01000139.1 GCA_005792145.1 Planctomycetia bacterium
CCACAGCAGGAAAACCATCGGGCGAAGATGAAAAATCTCTCGATGACCTTCTTGGTATCAGCGAGTCAGATTCAAAGAAGGCAAGCGCAGAAAGTGGGCGCTCACAGAAAGAAACACTTCAGAGAATCTTGAGCGAAAAAGAAGCAAAGAATACACTTGAGGAAACAGTCGAAGGTATGCGTCGAAGCGCAACACTTTTGAGCGAAAAAGATTTTGGAACAGCTGTTCAAAGAGTCCAAGAAGATGTTCTTGCCAGACTTGATGCATTGATCGCATCCGCGCAACAGCAGCAACAACAGCAACAATCTTCGTCGAGTTCATCTTCATCCTCTTCATCTAGCGGGAAACCCAAAGGTTCCCCGCAACCGAAGGGTGGAAAAGGTGGGAAGCAATCCGATTCCGCAGCGTCAGAACAAAAGCGTCGCGAAGAAGCAGAGCAACGAGCCTCTCAAAAAGAAGGTGAAAAACCCGGTCAATCAAAGTCACAACCCACTGGAGATCGTCCAGGAGAATTACCACCAACCGTTGACGCAATTGAAGGTGGAGTGATTCAAGAGACGGATGAAGAATGGGGAAGCTTGCCACCCCGAACGCGTGAGAGCATTCGTCAGGGTGTTCGTGAAAAAATGTCTTCGGTGTATCGCCGATGGACCGAAGCGTATTACAGACGAATCGCGGAAGAATCGAAGCCATAAAATAAGTTTCAAACCTAAACACCACCACATCATGATTCTTGCAATCACATTCATCCTCGCACTTCAATCACCGCCGGTCACAGCCGCAGAAAAGCCACCAGCACAAGCCGTTGAATCGCCCGCGAAGATTGATCCTGCGGCAAATCCCATCGTTCCACCCCCTCCAGTTGATGGTCCGACAGCGAAACCAAATCCCATAAGTATTGGCGCAGAAAATAAGCCAGCGAAAAACGAGATCACCCCCGAAATGACTCGGTCTGTGGAACGCGGACTTGCGTATCTGGCGTCATCGCAAAATGAAGACGGATCATTTGGAAGAGGCCGTTATGGTCGACATGTTGGCATTGCATCTCTTGCCGCCTTGGCGTTTATGGCGGATGGGAATCTGCCAGGTCGTGGGCGTTATGGAGAACAAGTTGCCCGTGCGCTCGAATTCGTTCTTGCAAACAAATCAGAGAGTGGACTTCTCGCCGCCGAAAGTACAACCGGTCCCATGTATGGCCATGGATTTGCCACGCTTTTTCTTGGTGAGATTTATGGGATGAATCCAAATGATTCTCGCGTTCGGGATGCGCTTGTGCGCGCGATTGACTTGATCTTGAATAGCCAAAACGATGAAGGCGGTTGGCGCTACAACCCAGTTCCATACGACGCCGATGTTTCTGTAACGATTTGTCAGGTGATGGCGATGCGAAGCGCACGCAACGCTGGCATCAAGATCCCAAAGGACACGATTGATCGCGCGGTGCGTTATGTTCGCGATTGTCAAAATGCGGATGGAGGCTTTCGATATATGCGCCAACCAGGATCAAGCGCTTGGCCTCGGACAGCCGCGGGAGTCGCAAGCCTTTTTTATTCTGGCGTGTATGAAGATGATTCAATCGAACGTGGTTTGGAGTATCTGAGCAGTAATTCGACCATCGCAAATACTGGCGGGCCACAAATGCAGGCCCATTATTTTTATGGTCAGTATTACTCCACCCAAGCGATGTATCTCGCTGGTGGTGATCGCTGGGAACAGTGGTGGTCTCGAGTCCGCGACGAATTAATTGCGATGCAAAGCGACGACGGTTCGTGGATTGATCATCAGGCTGGCGAGTCATACGCCTCAGCGATGGCGTTGATTGTGCTTCAAATGCCGAACAGATATTTACCCATTTTCCAGCGTTGAGCAATATGTTTGTAACCACACCACTCCTCTCTCTCCTGCTCTTTGCAACCGCCGAGACGTCACTAGTCGAAGTCTTGACTCCACAGGGTCAATGGGTTGATGCAATACTTGATGAAAGCGGAATTATTCACAGTGAAAATGGAATTGATCTTGGATCGACGGCATTGGCGTGGATTCCAAAGAGTGATGATTTTGGCGCAATCGAGCGCCAACCATTTTCTTTCACAAAACTGACTGATGGCCAAGTCATCATTGCAACCTTTGGAGGATTTCACATACAGCCATCCGGCCCCGTTGCACGATGGAAGCATCCTGGAATGGGGATGATGGATATCTCTGTTGATCGCACATCCTTCATCCAGTTGCAACCAATGGAACAACCACCACTCGCAGCGATTTTCGATGAGATTGTTCTTCGTAATGGAGATCGATTGAATGGGTTTATCGAATCATTTGCAGAACCAATCATCATCGAAAACGCGGGCGTCAAACGAGAAGTTCCGCTCGAGCGAGTTGCAGGAATTGCGCTTGTCAGCGCACAACCCAAAGTCGCGGCGGTGCGTGTCTGGCTGTCGGATGGATCCATCATTGACGGAACATCAATTACCGGCGGATTTGGTGGCGGATTTGTTCTGCAAGGCATGTCATTGGGGATGAGTCGATCTTCGCAGCCAATCCTTACAGATGAAATTCGCTGCGTATCCCAATCACCAAAGCGAATGGTTCCTCTTTCGCAGTTCAAACCAACGGTGCTTCCACCAATTTCTCCATCGCTTCCGCGTGCGGAATACCCAACACCAATTGTCAGCAAGGTCGAAGCTCCTTTGGGCGCATCCGCAATAGAGATCAGGGGGCCTGAACGGCTCATCTACGAAATCCCCAAGGGCTTCTCCATCTTCAGCGCAGAGATAGAGATTCCACCATCCATTCTCGATTTGGCAGACTGCAGATTCGTCATTCGCCAGAACAACCAAGAGATCGCACGTTATTCGCTCAACAAAAAAAATCCGAAAGCGCGAATTGGCGTCACGATTCAACCGGGCCCACTCGAAATCGAGATCGAAGAGGCCGAGGGCGGACCTGTTGGTGATACGGTCATCCTGCGAAGAGCGATCTTGATCGACGTCGCTGTTGGTGGATGATTCCGGTGTTTTCAATTTTTGTAATTCGACCAACTCAATATCTTTGATTTCGTGTTGAACATCCCGCCGCAATCCAGAATCGGACCATTCATAATGCAATCCGTTCCAGCGACCAACCCAAACTGTCCCGTCGAATTTCCATACAACCGCACACGCATTATCTCGCGCAGTCACCAGTCGTTGCGCGTCTATAAGAACCTCCCCCCACTTATCTTTTACAAGTCGAATTGGTCCGGTTGATTGCAGGACAATTGGACTTGCAACACGCGTCGCAAGAGCCGCCGCATCAGGGCGAAAACTTCCGTGATGCGGAAGTTCAAAAACAGTAATGTCCTGAAGATCTTCGGAGTTTGGAGACTCAAGTACGGCACGACAAGCTTCTCGTGCCGAATCACCAACAAGAAGTATCGAGAAACCTTGGCAGGAAATATGAATGATGAGACTTCCATCGTTTGAATCTGTGAAGAGACTTTTTGCGGGAGGGTGAAGTACGCGCCAACGCATATATCCAAATTGGCCTTCATCGCCTTTGGAAAAATCTTCGATGGATGCCCCCCCAAGCTGTGCCACACGCAACGCTTCGTGCGCAGCGCCATATCGAGCCCACCGAATAAATTGGGGTGTAACTAAAACGCGCGGTACAGAAAACGCTCTGACCACTTCCGGCAATGCGCCATAATGATCCAAATTCGGATGCGATATCACGACAGCATCAAGCGCGTGAACCCCAAGCGCTCGCAGGGCTGGAACGATTGTTTGCGAACCAACCGCCCCAGCACCAAGGCTTCCACAATCGAAAAGAACCGACGATGATTCAGAACGAATCAGATAACACGAACCATTTCCCACATCAATCATGTCGATTCGTGTGCGCCAATCGCCCTGATCCTCGACCATCCGCACGGATGTCCCTGAAGGAAGCGCTCCTGGAAGTGTCGCGCAAAAACGCACGACACAAAGAATCGTGCGGGCATTCAAAATGGAAACCCAACCAGCCGCAAATCCAATTGACGGACAGATAGGTTGAGCTACGACGGCGATATTTGAAGAGATGACCATCACGGCGAAGCTTGGCGAAAGTGCAAGTGTGCAGGGGACGCACCACAGTGGGCAAGTTCCAAAGTGCAGCGCGATGATTGGCGCCGTGACGACCCAGGCGGAAAGTCCTGCCGCGAGAGGTTCGAGTGCGCGGCGAAGAAGTGTTGCGAAAAGTCCATATCCGCGGACAGCACAATTCAGCCAACGACCAATCAATGGCGAGATGTATCGAAGTCCAAATATCGCTCCAAAGCTGAGTTGAAACCCCGGTTGAGACGCGGCGAATGGATCAAACGCAACAATGACCATCGCCGTCAGTCCAACCAGCGATCCAAACTGAATAGATCGACCAAATGAAAGCGCAATTGCTGCGGTTCCTCCCATCAACGCAGCACGCACCGAAGAAACCTCAGACTCGATTGAAATTACAAAGAGAATTGCAAGAAGAATTAGAGCGATTCCTCCGATCCGAGGCGCCAACCGCATTTGACGAATACACCAAAGTGCGCACGCAGCAAGTATGCCAAAGTTGAACCCAGAAATCGCAACGAGATGCTGGACACCAGTTGATGCGAAGGCCTTCGATACCGAACGCAAGCCCGGCCAGTTTGCACCAGTTGTTGATGCTGCGATGAGAGCGGTCGCATCAAGTCTGGATTCATCACCGAGTGCATCACGCAAATTCACATCAACACCAGATCGCCAACGCGCAAGAAACGAAGTTGCACAGAAGAGCGCACAATCCTGGCGTTCAATCAGATGTTCGTTTGGTATCGACAACAACCCAGCGATGCCGCGCATGCGACTCCACGCCATCGAATTGAAGCCACCCGGATTTGTTGGCAGACCAAATCCACTCAACCAACCCTTTGCCCGCACTCGATCTCCAGCCACACATCCAGCGACTGTGCCCTCCACAATCACCCGCAGTGTCGCATGGATTTCATGGCGGTCGCCACGACTGTCGAGCACAGAATCGATTTCAAGATTGAAACGAATCGACGGTGTCCGCGGCACAAAGCGAGCAAGCGTGTCTTCTTCGAGCGAATCACACGCAATGAGCGCGTCGCGATAAGCAAATTCATCAGTGCGCGGAGTTGAAACGACAATGCCTTCGACGCACACAAGCTTCCGGGTGGATTCAACATACGAAGTGGATTTTTTTGTTTGAACACATACAGCGGAGACGCCAAGTGATTTCAATAACTCTCGCCACTCTTGATTTACGGTGGCGACTCGGAATGCGCCAAACGCCGCAGCTGCGATCAGTAGACATATTGCAGATGCAAACGACCACCGCCGCCACGCCAGCGCTATTCCGTGCGTGGCGATGGCGGCAGCGATCAACGCGGTGACAATGACAAGTCGACCACGTTCATCCAAAGCATCGATTGGCTCCACCAACCCCACAGCAATTCCAGCGCTTGCTGCACCGGCGACCATTGCACCGGCGATCCAAGGAAGGAAGGCGTGTTGCGTTGCTTTGTTACCGCCCATCCTGCGCGGCATGGGCGCACTCTATGAATGCGCCAAGGACTTTCAGAAAGTCTTCCCCTTTTTCTTTTTGGACGCCCTGCTCGCGGAAGGATGTCAGGTCACGAGACCGATCGTCCCCGAACAATATCTCGAATAATAAATATAGGTCTGCCTCGAACTTGTTCGTGAATCCTTCCTAGATATTGTCCAACGATTCCAAGGACAAATAGTTGAACGCTTCCCATCAGGGTGACAACGATCATCAAACTCGTCCATCCTTGAGGGGTTTGACCAACAAAGAACAACGAATACATCGCATAGCCGATAAATCCAAGGCACAAGAATGCGAAGAGCCCTCCCGCATAACTTGCCAACATTAATGGCTTTGTTGAAGATGAGGCGATACCGTCGAGCGCAAGTGCCAAGAGGCGAAAAAAT
This sequence comes from Planctomycetia bacterium, assembly GCA_005792145.1. Lineage (GTDB taxonomy): Bacteria > Planctomycetota > Phycisphaerae > Phycisphaerales > SM1A02 > F1-60-MAGs104. The sequence goes on from SXSS01000139.1 coordinate 5,961, forward strand.
GGATATTTCGTCTCTCCAGCAAATCGTTTTTCGCGATCATAGAAAAATGGAACCTGACGATATCCAACCCAACTCACCATCCCACGAATGAATCGATGGCGTTCTGGCATTCGTAACACTTGGTCCACAACCCTGCGAGACATCAATCGAAAATCACCAGTGTCAAGTGGAATTGCTGTGTCTGACAATTTTTGCAGCAGTCTGTAAAAGACAGCGCAAGCGAAACGCTTCAGGGGCGCATCACCGAGTCTTGTTCGCCGTTGAGCAAACACCACATCAGCACCTTGATCCATAAGTTCAAGCATTTGTGGAAGTAACTCTGGTGGATCTTGCAGGTCTGCATCAAGAACAAGCACACGCTCTCCCGCGCAACATTGCAATCCCGCAGAGAGCGCCAGTTGGTGACCATGATTACGGGAAAGATCAACAACGACAAGCATCGGGTCTTTCTCGGAGAGTTCGATCATTTTCAGCAATGTGTCATCGGTCGATCCATCGTTGACAAAAACAATCTCATAAGTCTTCGCAAGTTTCTCCCCAACATCTTTCACGCGACGGTGCATTTCGATAAGGACTTCGCTTTCGTTGAAGCACGGCAATAAAAAACTAACATATGGCCCAACGAGATTTTGGTTTATGGGAGGAATCATGTCTGGTTGAAATCTTTCGTGGGTATCAGAATCTGTTTCGAATTTTGCGCATCCCGAAGAATCAGCATTAGTACACCAAAAAACGCGAGAGCCATGACTGGATTCCAAAGCAGAGCGAAGCCATTTCCAAAGATGGGGCGAAGCGGCTCTTTCAGAAGGCCAATTGAGAGGATGCAACCGACCAAACACCATCCAAGAGCTCGATACTCCGAGGTCGCCAACAATATGAGCGCCCATATTGATAAAGCTGGGGCGAGAATTACATAACTGTTGGATTCGTTCATTGGATTAAAGAGCATTAAATAGATTGTTGTAAGCGCCAGAAGCCAAATTGCACGAAGTGGTTCATCAAATCGGCGACTCGCAACAAACCATATTCCAAGCGTGGCAAGCGCTGCGACGAACCTGATTCCAAGCACAAGAGTTGGTGGAAGTTCCACACCGAATGTTCTGATAATTCCGTGAAAGTCCGCAAAGCGGTGTTCTGCGACCGCGGAGCAAGACTGAAGATTGGAAAACGAAGCAAAATATTGTGACAACACATAATCAAAATCCGAAACAAAAAAAGGCGCAAGAACGAGCACGAGAATCGCTTCAAGCACTTTCCACCGCAGTTGAACATAGACGAATGGTGCAAGCAAGAAGATAACCAACCCAAGTGGTTTTACGATCACAGCAAGCATCATCCAAAGAGTTGCTCCGGTCCAACGCCGCTGTGCAATTGATGCCGCGACATTCACCAAGAGCCCAGAAAACAAAGCATTGGCCTGACCATACCGCAGCGCGGAAAGCGATAACGGCAACGCCATCAGCAAAATCCACGGTAGAACAATAAATGCGTTGGATTGAAATTGATTTTTGACGAGTCTCCAAATTCCAAAAAACAAAATGAATCCAGACAACCAACGCCACGCAATGTCGCCAATTGGTACAGGAAGCCAATGAAGCAAAAAAAAGCTTGGCGCAAACTGCGGGAAATAATTCATGCCACCCGGTCCGTTATATAGCGGCTTCTGTTGAAACCAGTTATAACTCGCATCGTGATACAAGCCAGTCACCGTGCGTCCAGTTGGATTGATTCCAACCATCACACTTATGACAACAAGGGCAACTATCCACGCGCCAAACGCGATCCAAATCCACACTGGATTTTCGTACCAAGGGTTTACCGCTTTTGGTGTTTCAAGTGCTGCACCCTCAATTGAAATAGAAGGTCTTGGTTTGATCATTGGAGGATATCGGCTACCACAAAGTCGCTTTGCGCCTTGAATCTTGCGCATCATCCGAAGTCATCTTGCTTATCAACCCAAAACCCACATTATCCAACGGACGAATGCTCAAAAATTCACCGTTTCTGGGCGCTTCGCTGTCCCACACTACCGTCAATCCTCCAAAGTATTCATAGAAACCAACACTCTGCTTGCAATTGCCCAACCCAGCGACATAATCAGATATCTCGAAGTTTGATCGATATGACTATTCAACCACGAAACTTCCACAAACAATCTCGTGTGGGGATTTTTCCCACAGCAGTCATCGCCATGATTGCTGCCAGCCATTCCGCCGACATTTCACAAAGTGCTCATGCAACTTGCCCGCCCGACTTGAATGGCGACAACATTGTTGATGGTGTTGACCTTGCAAGCCTCCTCTCAAACTGGGGGGGATCCGGCGGCGATGTCACGGGTGATGGGACGACCGACGGTAGCGACCTCGCCTCACTCCTTGGCGGTTGGGGTCAATGCCCCGCGCTAGATCCCGAGTGGTTGCTTGTGACAACAACGAACACAACGACAACAACAGCGTATGACTCGGCTGGCCTTGTAGCGAAGACATGGGTCGGTGCTGCTGGTGGCGCGAGCGTTGCATACTTGCGCGGCGATGGAACCCTTGTTCGCCCGACCATCTATATGGGGGGGATTTATAACGGAGCTGCTCGCGGCGGCCGCATTCAGGTTTTTAATGCTGCGGGGACAATTGTCAACGATCTCATTGTTTCGAATGCGGAATATGGACACCACCACGACATTTGTCTGATGCCAAATGGAAATATTCTTTGCATTGTGTGGGAGGGTCACACACAGGCAGAAGGAACCGCCATTGGCCGTGTGAATCTCACATCGTCAATATGGTCCGAGTCAATTCTGGAAATTCAACCAACGGGATACAGCACATATAGCGTTGTGTGGCGTTGGAATCTTTGGGATCATCTTGTGCAAGATACGAATGCGGCGCTTCCAAATTATGCCGTAATCAGCACGAAGCCCGAATTGGTAAACATCAACGCGGGATCAGTCTCAGCACAAGGAACAGGTGATTGGATTCATATGAACTCAATCGATTACAACCCTGTTCTCGATCAGATCGTTGTCAGTTCTCGCAAACTCAACGAATTCTGGGTGATAGATCATTCGACAACGACTGCAGAAGCGGCAACACATACTGGTGGCGCGAGAGGGCGTGGTGGCGACATTCTCTATCGTTGGGGAAATCCCGCAACTTATGATCGTGGCACAACCGCAAATCAATTTTTCTTTGTAGTTCATAGCGCAACATGGATCGATGCAGGACTGCCTGGCGCTGGCAACATTATGGCCTTCTGCAATGGAGATCGCGCTGGAAGCGCTAATGATTATTCCACAGTTATGGAAATCATTCCGCCACGCGATTCGTCGGGAAATTATTTGATTGACCCCGTGCTTTCATTTGGTCCAAGCACTCCCGCGTGGACATACGGATCGCCCAATCAGATTTATGGCGGAGCGGTTCAGTGTGGGGCTTTTCGAACACTCAACAATACAACCTTGATCACCCTGACGAACAGTGGTCGTATCTTCGAAGTGAATAATGCTGGCGCTGTAATTTGGAATCGCGATAACGCTGGGCCCAATATCGCCCGCGCACCGCGATATCGCCAAGTCAATGGAACTTGGGTTGGTCCTTAAAAGTCAGCCGAATCACCTTTTCGTTTCAACAGATGGCGCAACTGCGAATGGAAGATCCGCAGAATCAAGCGCAATCTTGACCTCCCGCATCGCCGCCTGTCGCACCGCGAGAAATTCTCCAGACTGGCTCCACACCTGCACTTGCCAAGTGATTCCCCCAGCGGTCATTTCCACAAGAACAATTTCAGGTTTGTCTGGAAGGCAACCAGGTATACGCTTCGCCGCTTCGGTCAGTGCCGCTCGCGTCTTGTCGATACTCGCGCTGTGGTGCAAAACAACAACCACATCCACGCGCCGCTTTTCATGGAAACTGATATTTGTGATGACCGCTCCAAAGATTGCCGTGTTTGGAATGAATATTCGTTTGTTGTCGACCGTGTCGAGGGTCGTTGAGAACAAATCGATTTCATAGACCGTTCCAGTTTGTCCCGCGGCAATGATTGAATCGCCAATCTTGTATGGACGGAAGATCATCAGCATAATTCCAGAGGCAAAGTTGGACAGTGTTCCTTGGAATGCAAGACTGACCGCTAATCCAACTGCGCCGATCAACACAGAGAAACTTGCGGTTTCGAATCCAAATTTATTCAACACAAATGTTCCAGCAATCAACAAGATCACCCAACGCGTCAGCTTTGCAAAGAAGCGCGCAAGGGTTGGTTCGATTTCCGCTCGCTCACAAGCGTTCACAACCAAGCGTCGCACCCAACTTGCGGCGAAAAACGCAACGACAACAATGACGCACGACCAGAGAATTGGCGCCCCATACTTCATTCCTAGGTCGATCCATTCTTGAGATGTCATATGAATAGTTTCAGTGGTTGTTGTCATAGTGAACTTTGAAAGATATGGAAATCAAGTAATGCTCTCGTTGGATATTCGGACAAGGTTGGAAAGCGTTGTTCGGGCAGCGCCGGAAGTCAGCACGGATTGCGCGACCGCAACTCCCCCGCGCAAGTCATCCACAA
>SXSS01000140.1 GCA_005792145.1 Planctomycetia bacterium
GGTCTGGTATTCAATCCATTTTTGTGTCACCGACTTCATGCACGCATCAACTTGTTCGCTAGACAGCCCGCCTAGAACAATGGATGTCTTTACATACTCCGACCCCTTCTTTACATCTGTAGTAATTTTTCCTGAAATTGGATGTTGAAGTTGATTTTCTAGATCTCGTAAAACTATCGGGAAAAATAGCGTTGTGAGTTGGTCTTTCATAGCGTCTACAGTTTGAACTGTTTGACCTGTTTGAACTGCTTGACCTGCTTGACCTGCTTGACCTGCTTGACCTGCTTGACCTGCTTGACTTGCTTGACTTGCTTGAATCCCACTTTTAACTTCAGTACTGATGGTCGACGTGTTCATCGTTTGCAGCACCGCAAAGGTGATCACGGCAAGAATTACCCAAGAAATAGTGAATAGAAATCGGTTTTTCCATGCTGCGACCACAAGATCGGCCAAGTCCATTCCATCTTTTTGCTGCAGCATCTCTTGCGAAACCAATACATATCGCTCGTCGTTGTGGCGAAGCGAATTTGCTTCGATTGGCTTGTTCAGCTCTGTCGTCATTTGAAAGATGATAATACATATTTTGCATTTACGCATTTCGCACAAATGATGCTTGAAGAATCATCCATCAATAGACAATGGACAAACCCCCTTGTCGATCAATCAATCATTTTCACGCGGGGACTTTTCGTATTTCATCACGGCAATCGCATGCTCTCATAAATCGTGTCCATCAGAGATGTGCCCGCTGTTGTCGTGTCCTCACTCAATTCCCAGAACATCACACCGCCGAGTCCCATTTGATTCGCATAATTCATTTTCGCACTCATCGACTGTGGATCGTCATATGTGATGAAACGTTTCGCGGTCGGGGAGTACAGGTATGGCACTTGAGCGACCATATCCCAATATCTTGTGTATCCACCTGCGCCAGCAAAAACCCCGCTGGAATAGGTCAAAACCCCACTGGAAAAAAGTGAGTTATATGGAAACTCCGTTTCCCCCAACCCTGGCGAAGTCGCTTCCGCGCCAGCCTGGCCGAGTCCATTTCCATTTGGACCTGGCTGCACATTGTCCCAGCCTCGCCCATAAAAAGGTGCGCCTAACACCAGCTTGCTTGGCGCAACGCCGCCGCTTCCATTCATTCCATTGAGATAAATATTCGTCGCGCCCGTCACAGACCAATTCGCATTGCTTGGATTGGGATCGATATTGACCATTGGAGAATTCAAACCGGTATATGAATCCCATCCGCCGTGAAAGTCATATGTCATGATGTTGATCCAGTCGACAATGCCCGCAATCGCGGCGGGGTTTATGTTGGCAATATTTCCATCGCCACCTGGCGCGGCGATCGTCAAGTAATACGTCTTGCCATCGAGAGTCGTCTGATGATTCAACTCATCTCGCAGCGCTTGAAGCAAGAGCAAATAATTTGCCCCATCGGTCGCTGGATCGCCAATTCCATTCTGTTGCAGTCCGCCTCCGCCAGGATATTCCCAGTCAATGTCGATGCCGTCGAAGCCATAACGCGCGACGACATAGACGGCAGACTTCGCAAAATCCGCTCGTTTCTGGGCACTTCTTGCAATTGAAAAGAATGGCGATGAAAGCGTCCATCCACCGATTGACACAAGCGTTCGCAGCTTGCTGTGCGTTTGTTTCAAATCGCGCAGTTGTGAAAAATTACTGCCTTCTCGAAATGGAGGCGACATGGTCAACGCTTCGCTTGCGGTATTCGCTTTCACATCCGCCCATTCATCGAACAATCCAACTCCCGCGCTCAAAGTCGTGCCAGCAGGCTGTTGCAAATAGTTTGTGTAATCGCCGTAATCCCATCCGCGGTACTCAGAGACAATGTGATCCCACGATGCTGGCATTGTTCGGTCAAGTGGAATCAGAAACGCATAGTTGATCACATTGATTCGGTCCGCGCGCACGCTTGTCACTGGAAAATTTCTCTGATAGATCCCCCAATTTGGGTAATAGCCAACGATCTTGCGCTGCGCGACTGTCGGCATCTTTTCATATCCTGGGTTACCCGAAGGCACGCATACACCCCATGCTCCAAGCACCGAAGCAAGATCGCTGCCGTCCGTGATTCCATCATGATTGATGTCATACGCAGAAGGCTGCCCCCACGCACTGAGCATCGAAGCAAGGTCGCTTCCATCGACGGTACCGTCGCCATTTCCGTCGGCAGGGCAGTTGGAAACCGAAAGCGCCAACATCGCAGATCCAGTTCCACCAGCATTGGTCGCTTGCAAATTGACTGTAAAACCACCTGATATCGCGGTGGTTCCAGAGATCAGCCCAGTCGACGAAGAAACCGCAACGCCTGCAGGCAGACCCGTGGCAGCAAAACTAGTTGGAGTATTTGTCGCCGTGATTTGATACGAGAACGGTTGGCCGACTCTCGCCGTTGCCGTTGTCAAGCTTGTGATCACGGGCGCGCTGACGCTCGATCCTCCACTGAAGATCAGCCCAGTTGGCGCAACTCCGGGTGTTGTTGTTGTAAAAACACATCCGATATCAGCCGATGCGCCGGGCGCGAGCGTCCCGTTCCAAGAAAGATTTCCAACCGTGTATTGATCCCCAACATGTGTCAGAACCGCCCCATTCCATGCACTGGTGATATTCGCTCCCCACTGAAATTGCAGAGTCCAGCCTTGCAGAGTTTGCGAAGTGTCGTTGGTGACATGAAAATTTCCCTGCCCTCCCGTTGTCCACTGATCGGTGAATGTAAAGGTGGCGCCACCAAATGACGGCGTTGTTGCGAATAGAACATAGACAAGGTTGAGTAAATATTTTCTCATGGGCATGTACCCCATCCTTGCAGAACAAGTGTCAGATCTCCACCGTTCACAATTCCATCATTGTTCAAATCATATGCAGAGGCTTGACCCCATTGATTGAGGAGTTGCGCGAGATCCACTCCGTCGACGGTCCTATCGGAGTTGCCATCGCCTTGGCACGGAAGTACCGTCAGAGTCAACAGTTTTACGCCTGTTCCATTGGCATTTGTCGCTCGAATCGATGCCACGCAAAGCGATGCAGTTGTTGGAAATCCTGAAATGATTCCAGTGTCTGCGTTGACCGAAAGACCATCTGACAATCCTGTCGCGGAGAAAGATGTTGGCGTTCCACTCGAAGTGATTTGATATGTGAAAAAACTTCCAACTGCCGCGCTTGCTTTTCCTGGACTTGAAATGATCGGCAGTATCGATCCACTACTTCCAAAGGCAATCACATTCGTCGGCAGAGGATCAGTTGTTGCGAATGTCGCCACGCATCCAACATCAACAATCCCGCCCGGCGCAATAGATCCGTTATAGGAAGCATTCTTGACGATGTAGTGATTCCCGATATGGCTTGTCAAAGTTCCATTCCACACATTTGAAATTTGCCCGACCCAATCAAACTCCAGCGTCCATCCCTGAATTGGCTGCTGTGTATTGTTTGTGACGCGAAAAATTCCTTGCCCGCCTCCAGTCCATTGTTCGGTGATCGAAAAACTTGCAATCGCAGAAATAATCGGCGGTGGGGGAGGAGCGCCATAATCCACTCCGCCGAAGTCAAGATCGCTTGTCGAAAAGAAGACTTCCGCGTTGGGATCGATGCGTTGCCATGCAACATACAAAATATGGCGACCCACTCGCTGCGGAAATTGAAGCGTCATGTAATAGTTCGATCCACTTGTCCCGCAGTGACACGCATCACCTTGGTTGCAAGGTCCAGACAATTTTGCTGTCTCCGCGCCAGGAATTTCAACCAAGTCCGCCCAATTCAACGGCTGATTCGGGTTGTATCCATCCCGCGTCATATACGCCTTGAAAAAGCTTGGATCGTGGGGAGTTGTCGTATAAAAACGACAAACTCTCGGTCCAGCAACCACCATTGTCGCTGGCCAGTCGGTTCGCGCGAGATTCAGTCCCGCATATTTTGTTCTTCCTGCGCCAGGAATTTGTCCATCAGGAATGACCGCTTGATAGTTGTAATCCAATATGTTGCGACTGACTTCGTTCCAATCATAAAACGCTTGCGTCCCCCCCACAGATATCGCAGCAAGAACTGCGTTGCTCTGCGGACTCTGCGGGTTCTCCAGAAATCCTTGATATGTTCGACTGATCGGATCAGCCATCGATCCATGTCCGAGGGCAGTCGCTGCGACAAATAGTAAGCACACGGTAGATGTAAGAAGTGTTTTCATTGGCATTGTCTCCAAGCTTGCGAAAGTGTGGTTAGGTCGGCACCATTTGTGGTGCCATCATTATTGAAATCAAAGACGGATGGCGCTCCCCAATTCGACAGGAACAAACTGAGATCAGCCCCACCAACATCGCCGTTCAAGTTGCCATCCGCTGGACAGCGTTCAATCGTTCTTGTTGCTGTCTTATCCGCCAATACTGCGCCCGAAGGTGTTACAAGTCTTACTGTGAACTGCTTCGTGCCAGTGAACGCTTGGCTTGGAATAGTCACCGAAATGTTTTTTGTATTTTTACCGACAGCAAATGTCAGTGTTCCGGATGCGGCAAGATAGTTCGTTCCCGCAATCGCACTTCCATCGTTCGTCGTCCACGCAACGGTGACAGGTTCATTTGCTGTGTTTACCGTTGTCCAGTCACCGGCCAAGATGCCTTCGGTGTCTCCGCTGTTTGGGTTGAGTGACCAGTAAGTCCAACTCATTTTCACTTGACCCGTGGCAAGTTCACGCGTTCCATCGAGATTGAA
>SXSS01000141.1 GCA_005792145.1 Planctomycetia bacterium
ACTTCGCAGACTTCAAATCCAGCCCATGATGCGCGCAGTGTGTCGGCGACGGCAAGCGCGTTGGAACCTGGTGCGATCGAGACGCGATACCAACGATCTAATCCGACCGATGAAGCAATGTCCGCGCGCTTCGGCGGATCCGTCAATGCCAAATTGATTTTGTCGACGCCGAATGTTTTCATGACGCGACTGAGATTGACATCGCCAACTCCAGTTGCGGTGCGAAATGTCAAATCTCCAGTTGGAGTCGTCGCCACTGCGCAACCAGCGCGGACGCGTACAAAAATATGATCCGATGCGAAGAGTTCGTCGGCTGCTGGCGCGGGGGCAACAGGCGCGGCGGCAGGATGCGCCGCAGCCTTGCCAGCAGCTTGCGCGAATGCGCTCGAAGAGACAAATGCGATCATCAAAAATGAACAGAAACTCGCCGTAAAATCACGGGCAAAGTTCGGCTTTTCGATGGCAAGAAAATCTCTCATGGATCGACACTAAATAATAGGCGGACTTGTTTCAGCAAGCCTTTTGCCTGTACATTCCTCTCAACCTTAATTATTAGATCAGGAAACCAAAATGCCAAAAAACTTTTACACTTTTACCTCCGAATCCGTCTCTATGGGCCACCCAGACAAGATGGCAGATCAGATCTCCGACGCCATTTTGGACGCAATGCTGACGGTTGATCCCGCTTCTCGCGTCGCATGTGAGACTTTAGTGACCACAGGTCTCGCCGTGGTCGCAGGCGAAGTGACCTGCGGTGGTTATGTGGACATTCCAAAGGTTGTGCGGGATACCGTGCTTCGCATCGGTTATGACTCTGCCGACAAAGGATTCGATGGCCGCTCGTGTGGCGTTCTGGTCACCCTCGGTCGCCAGTCTCCGGACATTGCGCGTGGCGTGAATGTCAAGACATCGACGAAGAAAAAGAAGGCGCAAGGTGCAGGCGATCAAGGCATGATGTTCGGATTCGCTTGCCGCGAGACGCGTCAGTTGATGCCACTGCCGATTATGTTGTCGCACCGCTTGGTCGCTCGACAAGCTGAAGTTCGCGAGAAGGAAATCATCAAGGGACTGCGCCCCGATGCGAAGAGTCAAGTTGCCGTCGAATATGACGGAACAACTCCGCGCAAGATCGTCAATGTCGTTCTGTCCACGCAACATCATCCAATGTGGAATGATTGCCAAGGAAAACTTTCCGACGAAGTCACGAAGCACATCATTCGACCAGTCCTTGGCGATTGGTGGCACGACGGAATCAAAGTTTGGGTCAACCCGACTGGACGATTTGAAATCGGCGGACCACACGGCGATTGCGGACTGACCGGTCGCAAGATCATCGTTGACACATATGGCGGTCGCGGCCGACATGGCGGCGGCGCATTCAGTGGCAAGGATCCATCGAAGGTGGATCGCTCTGCTGCATATATGGCTCGATACATCGCGAAGAACATCGTGGCTGCTGATCTTGCGGAAGTGTGCGAAGTGCAACTTGCGTATGCGATCGGCGTTGCGCAACCAACATCCGTCTTGGTCGATACTCAAGGAACTGGAAAGATTCCAGACGAAAAACTTGCGCGCATCGTCGAAGAGTCATTCGATTTGACGCCGCACGGAATTTTGACCAAGCTCGATCTCCTCAAGCCGATTTATTCTCACACCGCATATCACGGTCACTTCGGACGTGAACCTGGTGAAGCCGGCAAGGGTTCATTTCTCTGGGAACGCCCTGACATGGCACCTGCGCTGCGCAAGTCGGCGGTTCGAGTTCGCTCCAAGTGAATGCTCGATTTGCTTCGCCAACGCGCGCTGCTGCGTTGACTCGCATTTTGGCGCAGGTCGCTTGCTTTCCTGAATTGCGATTCGATGCACGAACAGTGCGTGCGCCGCGTGCCGCTCAAAACTTCGACTCGACTGGAAACTCGACTGGCAACGCGCTGGAAAATTCGCATGGCGAAAATTCTGCTGGCGAATCAATTGGCGGACTTGCAACAGCGATCGAGCAAGCAACGCTGCGACATTGGCTGACCGCCGAATCAATCGCGCGCGTTCTATGCAATCGCCCGTGGCTGGAAGTTCAACCAGAAATTCGGGCCGCACTCTTGGTCAGCATTACGCAGATTTTGTTTATGCCACGCGAACCCGATCATGCAGTTGTCGATGACGCTGTCAGTTGGACTCGTGGACGACTGCAATCTGGAGCTGGCGGATTCGTCAACGCACTTCTGCGACGCATTGTTGGATTGCGCGGCGATTGCATTCCTGCCTCGGAGAAATTTGCGTGGTGGGAACATGCAGACGCGCTTCCCCTGCCCGATGGTTCAGTCATGAAATTGAACGAGCCTGTTCTTTCGTCCGATCCCATCGCACGACTCTCGGCGCAAACAAGTCATCCCACGGCTCTGATCACGCGATGGTCCGTTGCGCGCGGAATGGAAACCGCTCGAAAATTTGCGCTACATGGCTTGTTGCAGATGCCGATCGTGGTGCACGATGCATCGGGCAATACGCTTGCAAGCGATCATCCCGTTCGCAAGTGCGCGACACCGCATTCTGTCGAAGGATTCTTCGTCTGGAATGACACAACGGAATCTCTCGCATCAATTCTTGCGCAATTCCCTGCGCTGCTTGTGCAAGATCCTGCAAGCGCGCGTGCAATCGATGGGACGCGCGATCTTTCTCCTCGGCGAATTCTTGATGCATGCGCGGGCCGCGGAACAAAGGCAGTGCAATGCGCGCTGCGACATCCAAACGCTGAAGTCTGGGCGACGGATCCCGATCCACAGCGAATGGCTTCGCTGCGTGCACGCGCGGAGGGCATTGCGAATCTGAAAGTTGTCGAGCTCGCAGAAATCGGCACGCTCCCCCGTCACTTTGATCTCATGATTCTCGATGTGCCTTGCTCGAATACTGGCGTGCTGGCAAGACGACTTGAAGCGCGATACCGATTCACCGAACGCAATCTTGATGAACTCCTTCGGCTGCAGCGTGGCATCGGTGATCATCACCGTGGGCTCTGCTCATCTGGAGGAATAATTCTCTGGAGCACTTGCAGCATGGACCGCGCGGAAAATCAAGATCAGGCGAAGTGGCTCGCGAAACAAGCGGGTGGAAAGGTTTCTCGCGAAGACGAATGGTTGCCACACGGGATGCCTGGTGATTCGCAAACCATGATGACTGATGCGTCGTATCACGGAAGAATTTTGCTGCCGTAAAAGTTCCAGGCTCATTCAATTTTTTTATTCAAGGAGAAATCGATGACTGAAACGCCTCCAACTTTTACGACCGCCATTCAAACGACCGAGTGGCCGAAGACCTTGGGAATCATTTCGATTGTCTTTGGCGCATTTGGTGCGATGGGCGGCTTCTGTGGTGTGATTGGATCGGCGGCTTTGGGGCCAATCAGCGAAGCAATAGCGAAGTTTATGCCCGCAAACAAGGGTGGACCATCTCCCGCAAATACGTTTGAAGCATTGCAGAAGATGCAAGGCTGGATGATCGCAAATTCCGTCCTGACCACGTTAGTTGCAATCCTTTTAATTGTCGGCGGTGCGAAATTGATGAAGCGGCAAGCGCAGTGCCGAATGATGCTTCTTTCTTGGGCAGCACTGAAGATTCTTCTTGCGGTTTTTGCAAGCGTGCTTGGATATTTTTCGCTGCAAGATCAGATGGCAGCGGTCGAAAAAAGTGGTACTGCCACTCCTGGGATGTCCCAGTCGGCAACACAGCTGATGGGCTTGTTCAGCATGGGCTTCGGGTTTGTGTGGGCGATTGCCGGAGCGGTTTTTATAATCATTTGGTTCAAGCGTGAGAAAATTCGAGGCGAAGTTTCTAGCTGGATGTGATGTGGGTGTTGTGGCTGTATCCACGGATGCAGCCACGGATGCAGCCACGGAGACAGCCGCAGATACAGCCGCGGATACAGCCGCGGATACAGCCGCGGAAATGCATATGTGAGCAGCCGTGAAAAGATCCCGCCGGGCTCAGACAGTCCTCGGCGACCGACACGATCCAGTTTGCGAAATTTTATTGCAAGCGCCGTCGGCCGCCTGCGGAACTCGCCCGGCAGAATTTTTCAACGGCTGGGCACGCAAGTTGAAGTGCCATGGATACACCAGTGGATACAGCAGTGGATATAGCAGTGGATACAGCAACGAAGACAGCCACGGAGACAGCCGCGGAGACAGCCGCGGAGACAGCCACGGAGACAGCCGCGGATATAGCCGGGGAGTTATGTAAGTGGGTAGCCGTAAACTGGGGATGCAAGCGCAAGCGCGGCGGAGAGTGCCGCCGAATCACATCAGCGGACAGGCGACGAAAGTCCTTACGGATTTCTCACCACGCGGAAGCCGACATTATTTCCGAACTCGGGCGAGTAATTGTTGCGCTGTGACGCGCGGCAGTCGTTGGGCGAACTGCCCCAAACGCCGCCGCGCAACAATCGAGACGAGCCAGTAGCAGGTCCTGTGGGGTTTGTAATCGGGCTCGAGGCGTAGTACCCATAGCTC
>SXSS01000025.1 GCA_005792145.1 Planctomycetia bacterium
AAGCGTTGTTGCAATCACGACAATTGACCATGCCCCGTTTTCGAGCGACTTTGGCATCAGCAATCCATATAAATCCCCAAACAATCCGCGCATGCCGCGGCGGATGAATCCAGGACAACAACAGCGTGGCGAAGGAACAGGCATCATCTATTCAAGAGATGGGTTGATCATCACGAACAATCATGTCATCGCGGGAGGCGACGAAATTATTGTTCGATTTTCTGATGGGCGTGAAATGGCGGCGAAGCAAGTGGGCAACGATCCCGAAACAGATCTTGCAATCATTCAAGTCCAAGCAACCGATCTTCATGCTGCAACATTTGGAGATTCCAACGCAATCGAAATTGGCGATTGGGTTCTTGCAATTGGTTGTCCATTTGGACTAGAGCGCTCTGTGACCGCAGGAATTGTCAGTGCAAAGGGGCGCGATCGTGTTGGACTCTCCACATTCGAGGAATACATTCAAACAGATGCTGCGATCAACCCTGGAAATTCTGGTGGACCACTCATCGACCTTGATGGCCATGTGATTGGGATCAATAGTGGAATCGCGTCACAATCTGGTGGCAGTGCGGGGATCGGCTTCGCAATTCCAAGTCACATCGTGAAGCGCATAGCCAATTCGATTTCACAAGGAAATTCCGTGCGCAGAGGCTGGCTTGGAGTTTCGATGCAAGGGCTCGACCACGAACTTGCGAAAAGCTTTGGACAGGATTCGACTGACGGCGTTCTGGTCTCTGGGATTCTCACTGGAACTCCAGCTGCACACGCTGGGTTGGAAGTTGGCGACATTATTGTGACACTCGACGGAAAATCAACAGAGACACCAGCCCAGTTGATGCGCATGATTGCCAACAGCGAACCAAACACTCCGATCGCTCTTGGTTTCATCCGAAGCGGAAAATCAATGACAGCAGATGTGACGCTTGGAGAACGTCCAAATTCATCAAGCAAAAAAACATCACCCGAACCCGTTTCGCCGAACATCGAAGAATCACTCGGGCTCGAAATTCGAGCGCTCGACTCAGAATCTGCGACCGCACTCGGCGCAACGGGCAAGGGTGTCTTTGTCTCCTCGATTCTCGAGGGTGGATCAGCTGAAACTGCCGGACTCGCTCCTGGAGATGTAATTCGTGAAGTCAATGGAATGGCGATTATCGATATTGAAACTTGCCGCAGGGCATTTGCAAAGTCAAAGCCAGGCCAAATTATTCGGCTCTTGTTTGAACGAGAGGGAGCATCGCGCTTCACGATACTGAGGCGGAATCCCTAGATGAATCATCTACCCCGCATGAATTGCGGGATTCCTGCGAAGCGTATTCGCGGGTACCAAGCCATGGCGGAACGCCCTCCGCCATGGTCTTTTTTTTGCATTCGAACCTATGCTTCAAGTTCCATCATGGACCTCGCCCGAATATTTCAAGTTGATTTTCATCACCGAGTGCGATTCACACAAGATGCTTTTGCTCCAGATAATGAAACACTTGCGAGCGTATGTTCTGATGGTCAGCATCGGAGAATGATTGCGTTTATCGATGCTGGTGTCCACAAAGCACATCCCGATGTGGGTGAACGCCTTGCGAATTATCTTGGATCGCGCGCCAAAATCGGCGATCAGGTTCCTGAACTCAAGATGATCGAGGTGGTTAGCGGCGGCGAAGAAGCGAAAAATTCAAATGATGTTTGCGAGCAAGTCATGGCCGCAACTGATCGATATGGAATTGACCGCAAAAGTTTTGTTCTGGCGATTGGTGGCGGAGCGATGCTTGATGCGGTTGGGCTGGGCGCGACACTCGCTCACCGAGGAGTAAGGCTCATTCGAATGCCAACAACAACACTGGCTATGGATGATGCGGCGATGGGTGTCAAGAATGGCATCAACAAGTTTGGTAAGAAGAATTTCTGTGGAGCTTTTTCCGTGCCGTGGGCTGTCATCGCCGACGCACAATTTCTTACAACGCTGACTGATCAGCAATTTTTGTCGGGCTTCAGCGAAGCGATCAAAATCGGTTGTCTGAAAGATCCATCGCTGTTCAAACTGATCGAACAATCCGCTGCGAAAATTGTTGCCCGTGATCTTGCCACGGCAATGCCCATTATCCAGCGCAGTGCTCAGTTGCACTTAGATCACATCACACAAGGCGATGATGCCTTCGAACTCAAGGAGGCGCGACCGCTTGATTTCGGCCACTGGGCCGCGCACAAATTGGAATCAATGAGCTCGTATGCGATCGCTCATGGCGATGCTGTTGCGATTGGCATTGCACTTGACTGCGAATATGCGGTACGGACGAAAATGCTCTCGCAAAGTGATTCCACTCGCATCATTGCGTGCCTGCGATCACTGCGACTTCCCACATGGCATCCATTGCTTTCGCAGACGGATCAACTATTGCGAGGACTCGAAGAGTTTCGCGAGCATCTTGGTGGCCGGATGAATATCACGCTACTGAGATCAATCGGTGAATCCACCGAAGTTCATCAGATTGATTCTGGCATTGTGGCCGCATCGGTGAAGGCCCTTGCACCCTAGAATCTGCCATATGGCAACTTCTCTCACGACAAGCAAGATCGTGGACCAATATTTTTTAGAGCATCGTGCGAAGGTGCTTGATATCGCTGCATTTCTAGATCGCTTTGATCGAGCCGCCGTCGCAGAGGGAGTTGCGGGATCCGCAACAACAACTGATGTGCGAGTTCGTGCATTATGCGCTGCCCTCGATCTTCTGCGCGATGGAAAAACCGACCGCGCGCGACGCGCGCTGGAATTGTGGAGTGATCACTCTCTAGAGCCTGTTGCGAAAGCTGGAATGAAGGGTGCTATTGGCGCAGTACCCCTTCCTGAATAATTGAGCGAACCATGTACATCGACCCACACATTCATATGGTTTCGCGAACGACCGACGACTATCAGCGCATGGCGTTGGCGGGTTGTGTTGCGATCACCGAGCCAGCGTTCTGGGCGGGATACGACCGGTCATGCGCGCAGGGTTTTATGGATTATTTTCGGCAGTTGACCGAGACCGAACCGAAACGCGCGGCTCAATTTGGGATTCAACACCACACATGGCTCTGCATCAATCCAAAGGAGAGTGAAGACATTGGTCTTGCTCGGGAAGTGCTTGCGGAAATTCCAAGTTTTCTTGATCAACCCAATGTCCTTGGGATTGGTGAAATCGGACTCAACAAAAATTCGCGCAATGAATTGATCGTGCTGGAGGAACACATTGCTCTTGCGAAAAGTCGCAACCTGCTGATCTTGGTGCACACTCCGCACTTGGAAGACAAGATGAAGGGCACGCGAATGATTATGGATGCGATCAAGGATCATGGGGTCGATCCTGGGCGCGTGCTCATCGACCATGTTGAAGAACACACCGTTCGACTTGTGCTCGATCGTGGATTCTGGGCGGGGATGACGCTCTATCCCGACACAAAATGCACTCCACAGCGCGCAACGGATATCTTCGAAATGCACGGGACAGATCGAATGTGGATCAACTCGGCCGCAGATTGGGGAATCAGTGACCCGCTTGCAGTGCCGAAGTGCCGTGACGAAATGCGTAGGCGCGGTCACTTGGACGCGATCATTCGCAAAGTCTCCTTTGATAATCCGCAAAAGTTTCTTTCACAGTCTGG
>SXSS01000026.1 GCA_005792145.1 Planctomycetia bacterium
AATTTTTTTGAAGGAGGTGGATGTGATTGCGCCGAGTAGTTATAGAATCTCAAGTATCCCAAAGGTCAATTATGCAAATCCAAACGAGTTATCGGAATATATTCAATGCCAAGGCAAAGCCATTTTTTGCATTGTTATCCGCTGTTTTAATGCTTCATTTGGCAAATTACGCATTCGCACAAGCACCAGCGCCTGTGCCGGCCGACCCAGCGCCTGCGCCGGCCGCCAGCCCGAACACCAAGGCCGTTCCAACAAGGCGTCCAGTCCCGCCGGAGCGTCCACAGGTTGCACCGTCACGTGCGATTGCGGATGCACCTCCCTTGGTGTCCGAGCCCGAGAGCGTTGACTTTGGGTTTCTTCCGCCCAATACGGCAGGCGAAGGCATTGTTCTGCTTCGCAACACCAGCGATAAACCACTCACGATCAATTTGGTTCAGCCATCTTGCAAATGCACGACAACATCTGATCTCGTCGGCAAGCAAATTCCGCCAGGTGGAACTGTGGAGCTTCAGATCAAACTCGATGGTGCGCCTGCGATGGGCGTTCGACGTTCTTCTGTCAAAGTGATGGTTGATGGATATGGTCGCGCGCTCGATGTGGCGGTGAAGGGGGAGGTCAGTCTTCCGGTGCGCATCGTGCCGCCATATATCAATGCGATCGAACAGAAAAATATGACGGGTCGTGTCATCCTTGAAACCACCAACAAGAAACCATTTCGCATCTTGTCTTCTTTGGGAGGTCCCATTTCAATTCAAGGATTCGATGGCGCAAAGGATCAGCCGCGAAGTTCATATGTTGTTGGTTATGACTTGACTGCATTCAGCACGGACCTGCCGTCGTATATTTTCTTCGAGACCGATGTGCCCGAAGCGGGTGTTGTTGATGTGCGCGTTCGCCAAGCAAAAGTACCAAAAAGGTCGATGATCTCTGTGATTGATGTTCGTTGCAATGTCGGATTGATTCCATCAGGAACTTCGAAGGAGGCGCTCTTCATATTGACCAATCCTGGAATCGTTTTGGAATCCGTCACCACAACTAGCACCGATGCAACGGTCGCGCTGGCACGAACAGAACCTGCAAAGGGAGGCGACACAAATGCATTCGTCACCATCACGCCTCGTGATGGATTCACCGGCATTCTTCTATTGCCAGTCACTTTCAAGACTGCAACGCTATCAGCTGATTTCGAAGTGATCGCAAGTGTGCGGCCAGAACAAATTTCACAATGAACAAAGACGCGCAAAAAAAAATCAATCCAGCAAAAACCGATTCGTCAATCACATTCTCTCTTGTTGTTGGTTCTCATCCAAGCGCAGAGCGGGATGATCGACCGACGATCTATCGACTGCAAACAGAAATTGATCGAGCGATCAAAAAACTCGTCACCCAGCAGGAGTACCTTGGCCCGCCGCTGCGAACGCAGATTCTCACCGATCTCTGGTTTATGAACGATGCTTCGCTTGTCGCATCTCCCGCCATTGCTCTGGGCACAGCGAGCACAAATGCAGCCGTCGCTCACTTTGCACTGCGATTGCCGCAGGCGATGGTTGTCGATGGCGGATTCGAGATTCTCTTGGACCGCACGGCGGGGGATCACCGAGTCTGTCTGCGCGGAATTGACGGTAAATCCACAGCGGATGCAGTCGATGTCTTTGTGAAGAAGTTCCTCGCGCAATGGATCGAATCCTCGTCCGCAGCAATGCAAATTTGAATCGATTGCCTGCGATCAGAGCCGCATTCAGAGTTGCTGGATGCGATCCGCGACATCCTTCAGCGCAAGCGCATCAACTAGGGGTTGCAAGCGGCCTGCAAGTATTTCAGTCAGATTGAAACTCTCGTCGATTCGGTGGTCGACCGCGATATTTTCTTTCGCTCGATATGTGCGGATTTTTTCCGCACGGCTTCCAGATCCGATCATCGCGCTTCGCTGATCTGCACGGCGCGCAGCTGCTTCTGCTTGACGGCGTTCATAGACTCGAGCGCGCAGCAGTCGCCACGCCTTCTCTCGATTCTGCAATTGACTGCGCGTCTCTTGCATCCGCACTTCGATGCCAGTTGGAAGATGGATCAAGTGCACTGCCGTGGCAACTTTATTGACATTCTGTCCACCAGGTCCTTGCGCGGTGGTCATGATTTCTTTCACCTCTTCTGGATCAACCGCATTGGCGACTTCTTCTGGTTCGGCCAAAACCGCGACCGTTGCGGTCGATGTGTGCACTCGACCTTGCGCTTCCGTCGTCGGCACGCGCTTCACCTGATGCGTTCCACCTTCATATCCCAGAGAACTCCAAACGCCAACGCCAGAAATTTCAAAGACTCCGTGACTGATACCGCCAACATCGCCAGCTTTCAGCTCCAGTTCTTCCCATTTCCAGCCGCGATTCTGGCAATATCGCTGATACATCGCAACGAGATCACCAGCCCATAAACTCGCTTCATCGCCGCCGACTCCAGAGCGAACTTCCAAGATGATTTCACCAACGGCGCGGTCGTCGGCGGTCACTAAATCGCGAATCAGTGATTCGATGATCTCTTGTCGCTCGGTTTCCAGTTGTGCGCATTCCGCCCGTGCCATCGCCGCCATCGACGCGTCTGAATCGCCGGCGAGTTCGCTCGCGCAAGCAAGTTCGGTTCCCGCTGCATTCCACCTCCGCCAACGCATCACCATTTCATTCATCGCCGATCTGCGAATCACAATCCCGCGCAACCGTCGATGATCCGCCATCACGGTGGGATCGAGCATCGCGGAAGTCAGCGATTCGAACTCGTTGTCGATTTCGAGCAGCTTGCGAATGAGATTGTCGGGAGGCATTGACATTTTGTGTCGGCAAACATTTTATGAGGGCATACAAAGAAGACACCGTGCCTGAAAAAGCACGGTGTCGAAAAATTCAGATTGGAAGTTGCTACTTCTTTGTTTCTGGAGCTTTCGCGTCGGCACCATCTTTGCCCTTTGCGAAATATCCGCCAGCGAATTTGCGCTGGAAGCGTTCGACTCGACCTGCGGTGTCCACGAAGGTCTTTTGACCCGTGTAAAACGGATGTGAACCCGACCAGACTTCGACGTTCAACTCGGGAACAGTTGCTCCGACTGTCATAACGACAGCACCACGGAAGTTGACTTTGCACTCGGGGTAATACTTTGGATGGATATCAGGCTTCATAGTGTTGTCTCCAGATCGAGTCGAACATTCTACGCACAAATCATTTTGGCGCAAGTGGCAAGGTTTCACTGTGTCATTGGCAAGACTTGGACGAGATATTGTCAGCTGTAAGTTGACGGATCCCACCGCAATGCTATCTTTGAGTCTCACGATCCCTCGTAGCTCAATTGGTAGAGCGGGCGGCTGTTAACCGCCAGGTCACTGGTTCAAGTCCAGTCGGGGGAGCTCACTCAAAGCCCAGACGGTCCAACGCCGGATGGGCTTTTCGTTTTTGGGAGTGAATTTTACGCTCGCTCGAAATCTCCATTCTCAGTTGCTAACTTTAAGTGGACCCAGCGGATGCGTATTCTTGGCGAGTCTCCAATGAAGCAGAATCAACAAGATCCCGCGAATGAAAGTGCGCTTGAAGAATTGCACGCGAGATTTTCGCCAGGATTATTGCGTTTTTTTCAGCGTAAAGTGAGTGGGGGTGGTCCATCGAACCACCCGCCCGGCGACCGTGCGGAGGAACTCGCTCAGCGAACATGGATCGAATTCTGGAAAGCGCTTCAGTCTGGCAGTTACGACCCCGCTCGCGCGAAGCACTCAACTTTTTTGTATGGTGTTGCTTCGATCATTTGGCTTCGAAGCGTGCGAGAGCAAGGGCGCAACGCGCGAATTGGCGTCCTTCCCGATGGTGACGAATGGCTTCCCGCAAACGATGCCGACGATCCATCGCACGCTGCCGATTTGGCAAGTGCCATCGAGGTGATTCGGCGAGTGGTCGCAGGGACCGAGCCGACAGCTCCATTTGCCGATGACGACCGAGTCATCCTTTGCGCAGTCGCGAACGATTGTTCTGAGCGGGACATTGCCACCCAACTTGGCGTTTCGCCAAGCACAGCGCATGAGCGAAAGAGAGCAATTTTGTCACGATTGGCTGATTATCTGCGTGGAAAAGGCATCGTTTTATCGCAGAATCGCCGAGCGGAGAACGCCCTAAAGGCGAACAATCAGTGAGCGCACGATATTGAGTTTTTCATTACGAACGAACGGCAAATGAACGAACGGCAAATGAACGAACGGCAAATAGAACAACTTCTGAAAATGTCCCGCGAACTCGAACAGTTCGAACGTGACTGCGATCCAAGCGTTGTGGCCAGCGATGATCGCACGGCAAATTTGTTGACGAGCCTTGCCGCGGCGCGCGCAAAATCTGCTGCTCGCATGAGATGGGCTTCCATGGCAATCGCCGCGTGCATTGTGATCGCAGTCATTGCGAAGATGCAGTCCGCGCCAACGACTCCCATCGCACCTCAGTCAGAAATTGTCGCTGTCAAGCCAACAGAAACTCCCACCGAAGACCAAGCCGTTCCAATTGTTCCTGCACTTCCAAATGTCCAAGTTGTCGTTGCGCTTTATCGCAGTGATACTTCGCCGACATGTCCTGAATGTTGGTGCGTTGCTCAATGGAATGCTGATTGGGGCGAAGGTCGTTCTGTGAATGAGTTGCAAGATCACGAACTTGTCGATGATTCGATGATGCACGCTTGCGTCACAGATCCCAAGCGTGTTGTCGTGCTTGGCCTTTCAGGTCCCGCATCTGCGATGCCCAAGAACGATCAGCAAGCGCTTGATATGTCGCTTTGTTTGATGGGATTGCAGGGAAGCGCATCGCCACAGGCACGTGTTGAAAATCTAAATTGCACGCCAGTTGGTTTGGATTATTGCATGACAGCTTGGGGAAAATAGTTTCAACTGTCAGTTCATTGGGCTTGCAGTTGCGAGAGTCATTTGAATTTTCAATTCTTCAAGTTCGTCGCGGTTGATCACTCCGCCTCGACGACAGGACGAATGCAAATGCGGCGAGACCTGCATAAACTCCCGCGCATTTGTTGAACGCACGCCGCCGCCAGGGATAATCTCGACAGCACTCTTGCCCGCGGTGGCAAAGTTTTCCGCGTTTCGCGCATCATCTGCGAGTACAGCAATTCTTTGTTCCAGTGTCGCGACTGACGCGTCCCATCCGAGTACTCCCGCAGTCACGACTCGCTTCATTTCGAGGGCGGAAATATCACGCATGCCACGCGTTCGGTCAGTCAGCAAGTCGAAAGTTCGCAAGAATGCGACATCAAGTCCCGCGCCGCGAGCGAGTGCTGCAAGTTTTCCGCATGCATCCATGTCAACGAATCCATCCGAAGTCAGCAGACCGATCGCAACAGAGTGAGCGCCCGCCGCGGCCGCCAATTCGATTTCCCGAATCGACGCGTCGACAACTCGAGGCGTTGCGGTAAAACCAGCCACGGTCATAGCGGTGATCGATCCTTGCAGATGAGGACGAATCATCACAACGAGCGAGGTTTTGGTCTCTGCACGCGCCTCGCGTACCAAATGCATCTTTGGCGTCCATCCTTCGCTTGAAAGGTCGTCGCAAAGTTCCAGTCGATCCGCAAATGGCGCAGCCATGATCGCCCCCGCAATCGAATCAACCGGAACTTCAAGTGTCGGCTTCATGACGAGGCAACAGATTCAAGCGCACGATCAAGAACCGCCAAGAGGAATTCCGCATCAGCCGATGTGATGCACATCGGTGGCTTGATCCGCAGGGTGTTTCCAGCAAGTCCGCCTTTGCCAATCAAGAGCCCAAGCTCTCTGCATTTTTCGAAGACCGCAAGACACTCGGCGCTCGCCGGTTCTTTCGTGGTTCGATCCTTCACAAGTTCTACGCCGAGCATCAATCCAAGCCCGCGGATATCGCCGATGAGTTTGTGCTTCTTGGCCAGCGCGGCAAATCCCGCCTTCAATTGTGCGCCAATTTTCAGTGAATTCGCTTGCAGTTTCTCTTTCTCGATGACTCGCAACACCGCACGACCTTGCGCGCACGAAACTGGATTTCCGCCGAATGTGTTGAAGTGAATTCGATTCGCAATCGACTTCGCGATTGCTGGCGTGGTGACGACGGCCGCAAGAGGACAGCCGTTGCCGATTCCCTTGGCCATCGTCACGATGTCTGGAATGACGCCTTGAGTTTCGAATCCCCAGAAATGCGTTCCAGTGCGGCCGAATCCTGATTGCACTTCGTCGGCAATACACAATCCGCCAGCAGCGCGCACATGCTCATATGTGTGACGCAAATAATTTTCGGGCATCACGACTGCACCGCCAACTCCTTGGATCGTCTCTGCGATAAATGCCGCAACTTGTCCAGAGGTTCCATACTGGATCAAACTTTTGACATCCGCCGCGTACTTGCTTCCTGCATTCGCGTCATCTGCGCCATAGATGCCGCGGTACAAATCGGGCATCAATGCGTGTTGCACGCCGAATGAATGCGGGACATTGAATTTCCAAGTGTGATGTGATGTCAGCGCCATCGCGCCTGGACTTCCACCGTGATATGCGTTGCGCAGAGCGATCACGTCATAATTTCCAGTCGCCGCTCGAGCCATGGTGATCGCCAAATCACTGGCTTCCGAGCCTGAATTGACGAAATAGCACACCTTCAGATCACCCGGCATTTTCGCGGCAAGTTCTTTTGCAAAGAGCGCGACTTGAGGATTCAGATAGAGCGTTGTGGTGTGCACAATCGTTTCGTTCTGTGCATTGGCAGCCGCAGTCACTTCAGGATGGCAGTGTCCAACACTGACAGTCACGATTCCGCCGATGCCATCGAGATAGCGTCGCCCAGTTTCATCGAAGAGATACTGTCCCTTCCCCTCAACGATCATGATTGGATTCTTGTAAAAGTGATAAATCGCTGGCGAGAGATGCTCCTTGCGCATTGCAAGCACCTCGGCAGGCGAAGGGCCTGAGTATGGCTTGGGCGTGTACGCGAATGGCGGTAGTGAAACTTGGTTTGTCATTTTCGTGTTGGTGCGATTTTGCGTCCAAGAAGATACACCACGAATGAAATTCCAAATCCAACAAACCAGGAATAGTCATAGAGGTGTCGCCAAAAGTCGCCAACCGATTCTGCTGGAACAAGTTTGATCGCAACCAAGAACCCCGGCACATTTGGCGCAATTCCCGCAAGAAGCGCGGTGATTGCAACAAGACTGAATCCGCCGTGATATCGATACTCGCCGTTGGATCGATAGAGGTCACGCAGGTTCAGCGTTTTATGCCGAACAGCAAAATAATCGCAAATCAGAATCCCGCCGATGGGCCCAAGCAGCGCGCTATAGCCCACGAGCCATACAAAGATATATCCCGTCGGATCGGCGATCAACTTCCAAGGCATGATCAGAATCCCAATGATGCCGGTGATGATCCCACCAGTTCGAAATGAAATATGCTTCGGCGCAAGGTTGGCGAAATCGTTTGCTGGGCTGACAACATTCGCTGCAAGATTCGTCGCAAGCGTTGCGATGCAGAGCGCGAACATTGCGATGATCAACAGCGCGGGATTGGTGAACTTTGTCAGCACATCGACAGGATCCCAAATCGTTGTCCCGTAAATAATGGTGGTCGCTGAAGTCACTGCGACACCGATGAATGCATATAACGCCATCGTCAATGGTAAGCCAAGCACTTGCCCAACCACTTGATCTTTTTGAGTGTGGGCATAACGCGAAAAGTCTGGGATATTCAGCGAAAGTGTCGCCCAGAATCCGATCATGCCAGTCAAAGATGGGAAGAAAAACACCCAGAATTGACCTGCTTTTTGCTGGCCGACATCAAAGAGCGAAGGCTGAGAAAGAATCGGACCGAATCCGCCTGCCGCGCGATATGCCCACGCAAGAAGCAGGAGGCCAAGCACAATCAGCAGAGGTGCTTTGATTTGCAGCAAGACGCGAATGGAATCGATGCCGCGAATGACAACGATCATGTTGATGATCCAGAAGAGGATGAAGCAACCGAATTGAGCTGATGAAATCCCCAGAAAATGATGTGCCGAAGGATCATTGATGGACGGGAAAAAGACTGCGGTAATTTTAAAAATCGCCATCCCACCAATCCAGGTTTGGATTCCAAACCATCCACAAGCGACCACTGCCCGCATCAACGCGGGAATGTTCGCGCCATTTATTCCAAATGATGCGCGGCAGAAAACAGGAAAGGGGATTCCATATTTTGTTCCCGCGTGGGCATTCAGCACCATCGGCACCAAGACGATTGCATTGCCAAGAAAGACAGTCAAGATCGCTTGCCACCAATTCATCCCGCCTTCAATGAGTGAAGATGCCAGCATGTATGTCGGCACGCACGCCGCCATCGAAATCCACAGAGCCGCCATGCTCCAGATGCCCCATTTACGATCGGCCTTCGAAACTGGCGCAAGATCAACGCTGTAGAGGTGCGAATCTTCGATACCAGTTTGTAGATCGAGGGGGTGTTGTGTCATCATGGGTCTGTTTGTATCGGTCGATCCACCCCGATGAATGCAAAGTCCGCTGCGAGGCTAAAAATGACTTGGTTTGCGCTTGAGAAACTGACCTCGGCCGATTTCGCCGACGAATTTTCCACCGCGGACCGCGAGTTGTCCACGGACCGCAACTTCTGTCGCGCATCCTTGAACGGCCCAACCCTCAAACGCGCTGTAATCCACATTCATCGAGTGGGTCGCGGCTGAAATAGTTCCGCGATATTGGGGATCGAACACAACAAGATCCGCGTCGGCGCCAACTTCAATCGATCCTTTGCGGGGATACAAGCCGAAGCATTTCGCGGCATTCGTACTTGCGACACGCACCATCGTGCAGAGATCCAATTTGCCTTTGCAGACTCCATATGTGTATAGCAACTTGATTCGATCCTCGAGCGAAGGAATGCCATTTGGGATTCGAGTGAAGTCATCACGGCCCATTTGCTTCTGAGTCGCGAAATCAAATGGCGCATGGTCCGTGGCGACCGCGTCGATCTCCCCATCCTGAAGCGCCTTCCACAAGACCGCCTGATTGCGAGCATCGCGCAGCGGGGGAGACATGACAAATTTCGCGCCTTCGAAGTTCGGCCGCTCGGCATCGCTCTTGGAAAGTGTGAGGTATTGAATGAGCGTTTCGATGTTGACTCGCACGCCGCGCGCCCTCGCGGCAAGCGCTCGCTCAAGTGCCTCGGCGCAACTGAGATGCACGATGTATGTCGCAGCGCCAGTCAATTGCGCAAAGGACATCAAGTGATGAACTCCATCCGCTTCAACCTGAGGAGGACGGCTCTCATGATGTTGAGAAGGATCCGTTTTTCCAGCGGAAAGAAGTTCGCGCGAGCGTTCGGCGACAAGCGTTTCGTTCTCGCAGTGCGCCGTGACGATCACACCAAGTTTCTTTGCCAATCGCAGCGTGCGATAAAGCTCGCCGTCGTCGATGCCAAATGCGCCTTTGTATGCAAGAAAAATCTTGAATGAGGCAATGCCACGCCGAACGATTTCGGTCAGCTTCGCTTCTGTCGCGTCATCAAACTTTGTGACACCCATATGAAACGAAAAGTCACACGCGGATTTTCCCACGGCCTTGGACATCCACAGGTCAAACGCCTCGATTGGATCATCGCCACGCGCTGGACAACACATCTCGATCATCGTGGTCGTCCCTCCAATCAATGCAGCGCGGCTGGCACTTTCGTATGTGTCTTTCGCATATGTCCCCATGAACGGCAAATAGATATGCACGTGGGGATCGATGAATCCAGGGAAGATAAACTTTCCATTTGCGTTGACGATTGTTGCTCCAGCAGGTGCTGAAAGTTTTTCGCCAATTTTCGCGATCACATCACCTTCGCACAGGACATCTGCGCGAAAGCGTTTCGTGTCGGTGACGATCTCGCCGCCTTGGAGAAGCAAGGTTGTCATTTGCGCCAAACATCCGCCGCGTTTCCTCCGAACCAACGCGTCGAGACGACCTTCTGTTGCGTGAAGAACTGCACGCCTTCGCGTCCTTGAATGTGCAAGTCGCCATAAAACGAATCGTCCCACCCTGTGAATGGAAACATCGCCATTGTTGCGGGAACTCCAACATTTATTCCCACCATTCCAGCCTTCACGCGATGCCGAAATTCTCGCGCTGCGAAGCCGGAATTGGTGAAGATCGCAGCGCCATTTCCAAAGCTGGATTTGTTCGCCAATTCAATCGCATGATCAAGATCGTCCATACGCATCACATTCAGCACTGGGCCGAAAACTTCTTCGCGCGCAATCGTCATTTCTGCCGCGACTTGATCAACAATGGTTGCTCCGACATAAAAACCTTTGGGTGCATCGGCAACTTTTACTCCGCGTCCATCACAAAGAATTTTCGCGCCTTCTTGTTCACCCTTGGAAACAAGTTCGACGACTCGATCTCGGTGTTGCGCAGTGATGACCGGCCCCATATCTGGCTGGCTCGTTCGGTCAGTCGGACCCACACGAATATTTTTCGCGGCTTCGACCAATGAGGGCAGAAGTCGATCTGCCGCGGCGCCGACAGTCAACGCCGTTGATCCCGCCATGCACCTTTCGCCCGCGCATCCGAATGCCGCAGTTGCAAGCGCTTCGACAGTCTTTGGAACATCCGCGTCAGGCATAATGACGATGTAATTCTTCGCGCCACCATTTGCTTGCACACGCTTGCCATGCTTTGTGCCAGTTTCATAGATGTACTTCGCAATCGGCGTCGATCCAACGAATGAAATCGCCTTCACTTTAGGATGCGTCAAGAGCGCATCAACGCTTTCGCGGCCGCCGTGCACAAGATTAAAAACTCCCTTGGGCAGTCCTGCTTCGATAAGTAATTCAGCGAGCATTACCGCGCCAAGCGGAACTTTTTCACTCGGCTTCAAGACATATGTATTCCCGCACGCAATTGCAACTGGAAACATCCACAGCGGCACCATCACGGGAAAGTTGAACGGGGTGATTCCGACGCAGACTCCAAGTGGTTGATGCGATGTTTCGCAGTCCACTCCGCGAGCGATCTCCAAAGTATCGCCCATCAACAGCGATGGAATTCCGCAGGCATACTCAATGTTCTCCAGTCCTCTATAAACACTTCCACGCGCCTCGGCCAATGTCTTTCCATGCTCGCGCGAAACCGCGACACAAAGCCGATCGAAATTTGCTTCGATCAGTTGTCGATATCGAAAAAAGATTCGCGCGCGCTCGATCGCCGGTGTCTGGGCCCACGCAGGAAATGCATCAGAAGCCGCTTCGACCGCTGCGTTGACTTCGGCTTTTCCGCCAACAGGACAGTTGGCAATCAATTCTCCTGTTGAAGGATTGAACACTGGTGTTGTTGCAATGTTGGGGTTGATCCATTCGCCGCCGATAAAAAGCGGGCACGGTGAAAGAGTTGCGGTGGTTTGCATAGTGGTTCTCGAATTCGAATAAGAGTCTATCGAAGTGCAAGTGTGCGAAGAAGGTTCAGCGAGTGTTACTATCCCAACTCGAACGCATATGAGCCAGGAAATTCCTACTGTGGACGTGTTGATTGTCGGCGCAGGTTGCGCGGGACTTTTTCTGCTGGATTCGCTTGTTCGCAAGGGTATTTCTGCGTTGTTGATCGAGTCCAAAGCGTTTGGTTTAGGACAAACGACATCAAGCCAAGGCATTCTGCATGCCGGAGTGAAGTATTCGCTCGGCGGTCTTGCTGGTGATGATGCCACCGAGGCAGCAGCGGCGGCATCGCTCTGGTCGAAAATGCTTTCGGGAGATGCAACAGATTTGCGCGCAGTTCGCAAACTTGCGGATCGCTGCTATCTCTGGCGAACGGCGGGACTCGCAGGTGCGGCGGGAATGCTTGGTGCAAAGGTCGCGCTGCGCACTCGGCCAGAGCCAGTCACGAAAGATGCGCGACCCTTATGGCTGAAAGATGTTGGTGGCGAAGTGCTCACACTTGCGGAAACGGTGATCGATCCTCGTTCGCTCTTGAGTGTTCTCGCACAGCGTCATGTCGGACGAATCGCCCTGGGCAATGTGCGCAGCATCGTTGAAGAAAATAGGGTGCAGCGCGTTGAAATTGAGAGCACTCGTCCAGCGATCATTCGAGCCCGTCAAATATTCTTGACTGCAGGTGCTGGAAATGAAGCGCTTTCCAAGTTGGCGGGCAATGCTTGCGAAATGCAGCGAAGACCGCTTCGACAAGCGATGATTCGTGGTCCACTGGAAATGGTTTTCGGTCACTGCATTGATGGCGCAAAGACCCGCGTCACCATCACAAGCGACCGGATATCCAAGGATGAAGTCGTGTGGCATATTGGAGGTCAAGTCGCAGAGGATGGACCTCGGATGACGCTGGAAAACTTTCGTGCGCATGCAATCGCGGAACTTCGCAGCGCGATTCCAAAAATTGATTTACAAGGATGTTCATTCGAAAGTTATGACGTCGATCGTGCAGAGCCTCGCACCGCAGATGGTCGTCGACCACCGCGCGCATTCGCGCGAACAACTGGCTCAGTGACAACTGTATGGCCGATCAAACTTGTCTTGGCACCAGTCATCGCGGCTGAAATCACAGCATCCACAGCTGCGAGCGATTATCCCTCAGCGCACTGGCCAAGCGATATGCCTGCGCCCGAATTTGCGCAAAGACCTTGGGAAGTTGCGACACTTTCTTGGAATCCAATCCCATGAGTTCTTTGAACATTCCACTGCGAACTTCGACTCGCTTGGGCAGATCAGTCACCGCAATCGGCTGGGGCGCATTCAAAATTGGCCGCAATCAAGGGACAAAATATCCCCAGGCTTATGAACTTCCCAGCGAATCAGACTCCGTGGCACTTGTGCGCAAGGTGATCGCACTTGGTGTTCACGCTATTGACACCGCGCCGGCTTATGGATTGAGCGAGCACCGTGTGGGACTTGCGTTGGCAGGTCTCAATCCAGCAGTGCGCCAGCAAGTTTTTCTGTCGACCAAAGCAGGGGAACAATTTTCAGATGGCGTTTCACGCTACGACTTCGCGCATGATGCAATCTTCAAGAGCGTTCACGAAAGCCTCGCTCGTCTGCAAAGCGAATCAGTCAATGTGGTTTGGATTCACTCTGATGGATCCGACATCGCAATTCTGCGCGATGGCGGTGCGATCGCAGCGCTTGATTCTCTCAAGTCAACGGGCAAGATTGGTGCGATCGGTTTTTCTCCCAAGTCTCCCGAAGGTGCCGCGGTGGCGTTGCTCGATCCTTGCGTCGATGCCTTGATGATCGAGTTTCATCCCAATGCGCAAGAGATGCGCGCAATTCTTGTTGCAGCGGAAAAATGCGGCAAGGCGATCTTTGTCAAGAAACCACTGGCAAGTGGAAGACTCGATCCAGCTGCATCAATCCCTTGGATTTTGGCTCATTCCGCAGTGACTTGCGTCGTCGTTGGCGGGCTTTCAATCGAACGATTGCGGGCGAACGCTTCTCTGGTGGTGTGATTTTTCCACAGGCCGGCGCGAATGTTTTTAGTGATGCGGAGGCAGGGGCTTCATCTCTCCGCTGGCAACTTTGGATTGATATTCGACCCACGACATCGGAGGTTTTCCAGTTGGAACCTCCACCATCGTGATGCATTGATCGACTGGGCAAACCAGTGTGCAGAGATTGCAACCGACGCAATCATCTTCGCGCACTTTCGGAACGTGCTTGTGTGGAACACGACCAGGTCCCAGATCAAGCCCAAGCGAATCAGGATGCAAGAGATCAATGCATTGGTGCGCACCATCTTCGCAAGCGATATAGCAGAGATTGCAACCAATGCATGTGTCGTGATTGATCCGAGCCACTTGCCTGAAATTCAGATCGAGCTTTTCCCACGTTGTCACATTGGCGACTGCGCGTCCACAGAGATCTTCGACGCGGAGCATTTTCTTTTCGTCAAGATAGGCATTCAAACCTTCGATCATCTCATCAACGATCCGAAATCCATGATGCATGATCGCCGTACAAACCTGCACACTTCCAGCGCCAAACGCCATAAATTCAGCTGCGTCGCGCCAGTTGGAAATTCCTCCAATCCCAGAAATCGGCATCCGAACTTCAGGATCGGCGGCGCAACTCTGCACCATATTCAAAGCGATTGGCTTGACCGCTGGCCCGCAATATCCCGCATGCGAACTCATTCCACGCACGGAAGGTTCTGATACGAATGTGTCCAAATTGACATTGGTGATCGAGTTGATCGTGTTGATCAGCGAGATTGCATTTGCGCCTGCTCGCTTCGCAGCGCGCGCAGCAGCCGTGATGTCGGTGATGTTTGGCGTCAACTTCACGATGACTGGAATCTTGGCAACTTCCATCACCCAGCCCGTGATGCGCTCGGCGACAAGGGGTTGTTGACCGACCGCAGATCCCATGCCGCGTTCGCACATGCCGTGTGGACAGCCATAATTCAATTCGATGCCATCCGCGCCCGCATCTTGCGATCGACGCACGAATTCATGCCACTCCTCGCGCGATTCACACATCAGCGATGCAATGACAGCGTGATTTGGCCAACGCTTCTTCACTTCGGCGATCTCTTGAAAGTTCACCTCGGGAGAGCGGTCTGAAATAAGTTCAATATTATTAAATCCAACCATTCGCTGGCCGCCGATATCGAGCGCGGAATATCGCGAAGAGACATTCACAATCGGGGTGCCAATTGTTTTCCAAACCAAGCCGCCCCAGCCAGCCTCAAAAGCGCGGTGAGTCTGATACGCGGTGTTGGATGGAGGACCCGACGCAACCCAGAATGGATTTGGCGAGCGAATCCCCGCGAAATTTACAGAAAGATCAGCCACGGTGCGCTCCAGAAATTTTTGTCGTTCGATTTGCTTTCCATTGCGCTTCTAATTCATGCGCTCGAATTGGATGGTGCAATCCGCAGCCCGACGCGCTTGCGTCCACTCCAATGCGCGAAGCCTGCTTCGGCAGTTTCGCGCTTTCGCCGAGAAGAAATGTGTGGATTCCATGCGCGGCTTTTTTACCCTCGCCGACAGCATTCACCACCTCACGACCACCATTTGCGCAGTCGCCACCGACAAAGACATGGGGAATATTCGTTGCCCCAGTCAGTTGATCTCTTGTGACAACGCCGTTTGCTTCGATTGCAAGCGAGGGAAAAATCCCGCGCACCATCTCTGTTTGCTTTTCTTGGCCAACTGCTTTGAGAATCATGTCGCATTCTTGCGTAAATTCTGAACCTGGAATCATTTCCAGTTTTCCCGCCGTACTCATTCGCGTTCGTGCAAGTCGAATCCCAGCAACATGACCTGCAACTTCCACAACTCCCATCGGCATCGAATCAAAGAGGAAGTGAACGCCGTCATGCTTCGCTTTGTCGTATTCGAATTCGTATGCGGACATCTGCGACTCGCCTCGGCGATAGACCATGGTCACTCGTTTCGCTCCCAAACGAGCCGACTGTGTCGCAGCATCAATTGCAGTGTTCCCACCACCAATAACCACAACTTGATGACCGACGGGAATTTCATGCAACACATCTGTGTGAATCTGCTTGATGAAATCCAAAGCATCAAGACACTCAGGAAGATTCTCTCCATCGATCCCAAGTCGATTGCCGTCACCAAGTCCAAGTCCCAAGAAAATGGCTTGGAAATCCCGTTGTAATTCTTCGCCAGATATATCGCGTCCAACTTCGACGCCGCAGCGAATTTCAACACCGAGGTCTTTCACAAGTTCTGCCTCATCCAAACTCAATTGCGGTTTCAACTTGTAATACGCGATTCCGTATGTATTTAATCCGCCTGGCAACTTTGACTTTTCAAAGACGGTCACTTCATATCCAAGTTGCGCAAGTTCTGCCGCGCATCCAAGCCCCGCGGGTCCCGATCCCACAACTGCGACTCGCTTGCCATTCTTTTTCATAGGCGGCTTGAGCACATGAATGCCCCGATCATTCACGAAGTCGGTTGCGTGGCGCTGCAGGCGGCCAATTTCGATTGGCTTTTCGTCTCGATCATGCAAGACGCACGCTCCTTCGCAAAGAACTTTCGTCGGACAAATTCGCGCGCAAGATGCGCCCAAGATGTTTGCTTCAAGGATTGTTTTCGCCGCGCCAATTTCGTTTCCGCTAGAGATCTTGCGAATGAATGCGGGCACATCAATCCCAGTGGGGCAAGCGTGAATGCAAGGAGCGTCAAAGCAGTACAAGCAGCGATTCGCTTCGACGCGCGCTTCTATTTGGCGCATCGGCAACTGAATGTCCGCCATCTTTGCGTCAGCTTCGCTTGCAGAGAGTATTGGCTTAATCGTCAATCTTCACGAATAGTAACGACAGATTCAGCCCGATCAACATATATATGTCTGCAAACTACGAGCCACGGACACAGCCACGGAAATGCATAAGTGATCAGCCGTGAAAAGTCCTCTCGGGGCTCAAACAGTCCTCGGCGACCGACACGATCTGATTTGCGAAAATTTTGTTGCAAGTTCAGTCGGCCGCCTGCGGAACTCGCCCGAGAGGACTTTCCAACGGCCGAAGACGCAAACAGATTCGAGCCAAGCACACAGCTGCGAAAACGAACATCGTTTCGCGTGTGCGCCGTCGGGCCGCCTGCGGAACTCGCCCGAGAGGACTTTCCAACGGCCGAAGACGCAAACAGATTCGAGCCAAGCACACAGCTGCGAAAACGAACATCGTTTCGCGTGTGCGCCGTCGGGACCATGTCCTGCG
>SXSS01000142.1 GCA_005792145.1 Planctomycetia bacterium
GGATTGTGGCGCGGGTGGATTTTCCAGCGCAGTCGGCGAGATGGGTGCGACCATCGGTGCTGATGTGCATCTTGACCGAGCGCCTGTGAAATATGCGGGACTTTCGCCGACGGAGGTCTGGATCAGCGAAGCGCAGGAGCGGTTTGTGCTTGCAGTGCCAGTGGAAAATATTGCAGTACTTCGCGCAATTTGCGCGGATCACGCTGTCGAGATGTCGGAGCTTGGAACATTCGGCACTTCGAATCAGAACATCGTGTTGCGATGGAATGGAAATGAAGTTGGTCGGCTTGATACGCACTTCATGCACGCCGGTATTCCTTCGCCAGTTCGCGAGGCTGTGTGGGATCCGAACTGGTCGAAGAAAAATGCAGGGTTTGCAGGATCGCGTGCGAAGCCAAGTTCGATTCCGTCGCGTTCGATTTCGCAGGCAATTTGCGCTCTTTTGTCGCATCCAAACATCGCAAGCAAAGCGTGGATCATTCGACAGTACGACCACGAAGTTCAAGGGACTTCGGTCGTCAAGCCGCTCGTTGGAATTGGCGAGGGTGGTCCAGGAGATGCGGCGGTGATCGCGCCAGTCGTGGGAAGTTCGCGCGGCCTTGCGATTGGCAGTGGTTTGGCAAGTGGGCTCGCGAGCGATCCATACATCATGGGACTCGCCGCAATTGATGAGTGCGTTCGCAATCTTGTTTGCGTTGGAGCAGATCCATCGCGCATTGCGATACTCGATAATTTCTGTTGGCCATCGTGCAAGGATCCGCACAATATGGGCGCGCTCGTTCGTGCGGCGTGGGCTTGTTATGACGGAGCGAAGGCATATCGCGCGCCATTCATTTCGGGCAAGGACAGTCTGAATAATCAATTCGTCACCGATGATGGTCGGACAATTCAGATTCCACCAACGCTCTTGATCAGCGGATTTTCGATTGTCAACGACATTCATAGATCTTGCACGATGGACTTGAAGGGTGCGGATCATTCGATTGTGTTGGTTGGATCGACTTCGATGCGATTGGGTGGATCGCACTGGGCGCTCTTGGCAGGTATTGATGGATCGTCATCGCTTGAGATGCCCTGCGTGGATTTGACGCAAGGACCACGCATTGCCGCGGCGGTTGCAAACGAAATCGCAAGTGGAGTGATACGCAGCGCGCATGATTGCAGCGAAGGTGGACTTCTTGTCGCGGTTGCTGAAATGGCGTTCGCGGGAGGCATTGGCGCGCGGATTGATCTTGCAAAGATGCCGATTTTGCAAGCAGAAAAAAGTGCGGCTATCAGCGCGGCGGGTGATGTGTTTGATCCTTATGCACTGGCATTCGCTGAAGATCCATCGCGCTATATTTTGGAAGTGAAGTCCAGCGACGCGCATTCGCTGTGCGCGAGATTCGCAGCGGCAGGAATTCCAAGTGCGATCATTGGACAAACGAATTCATCGAGCGACTTGAAAATCTGTCACGGTGACAGCGATCTTGGATATGAGTCTCTCGAAAAGCTGCGTGCTGCGTGGTCGTCTGGAAATTCTGGTTGGTAATTTATTGACAGCACTATGAAACCCAACGCGCCGAAAGCACTCATCATCACCGCTCCAGGGATCAACTGCGATCTGGAACTTGGCAGTGCTTTCGCCGCAGCAGGGGCAGAGCCGCACAGCGAATTATTGCAAACGCTCGCGCGCGAGCCATCTCGAATCGCGGGATATGACTTGATTGGTTTGCCAGGTGGATTCAGTTATGGCGATGACATCGCCGCGGGACGAATTATGGGAGCATTGATGGCGCGGACGATTTATCCAGCGCTTCGCGACGCGATTGCGCGTGGCGTTGCGATGATCTGTCCATGCAATGGATTTCAGATCGCGGTGCAAGCTGGTTTGTTGCCGGGTCCAAATTCTGCGGGAGATTCGTGGCCAGAGAATCCCGCGCACGCATCGGTTGCGCTTGCGAACAATCTGTCGGCGCGATTTACGGATCGATGGACACGCGTCGAAATTCCCGCGGATACGGTCTGCGTATGGACGAAAGGATTGGCGTGCGATCAACCTGATGATGTGCTTCCGAGCGCGCACGGCGAAGGTCGATTCGTCGCGCCTGCCGCGGTGGTTGAACGCTTGAGTGCTGGCGGACAGATCGCCATTCGATATGGGGCGAGTGATAATTTCAATGGATCAGTTGGTGAGATTGCGGGCATTTGCGACGCATCTGGACTTGTCTTTGGATTGATGCCGCATCCTGAGCGATACACGAGGTGGACCCAACATCCGCAGTGGACGCGAATGGATCTGCAAGCGCCGGCAGTGCGAAAATTTGATCCGCTTGGATTGAGGATTTTCAAGAATGCGGTTGATTGGGTGAGGGAAGATCGACGCGGGGTGAACTTTGAAATGGGCGCGTCGCTGAGTTGAATTTGCATCGATTCGAGCCACGGACACAGCCACGGAAATGCATAAGTGATCAGCCGTGAAAAGTCCTCTCGGGGCTCAAACAGTCCTCGGCGACCGACACGATCCGATTCGCGAAAATTTTGTTGCAAGTTCAGTCGGTCGCCTGCGGAACCCAGCCCGAGAGAACTTTCCAACGGCTGGAGACGCAAACAGATTCGAGTCACGGAATGGAGCCACGGAAACAGCTGCGAAAATAGCCAAGGAAATGCATAAGTGATCAGCCGTGAAAAGTCCTCTCGGGGCTCAAACAGTCCTCGGCGACC
>SXSS01000027.1 GCA_005792145.1 Planctomycetia bacterium
AGAACAATAATGTTTTCAGTGCGTGGCGCATTCACATAGTGCAGCGGCTTCGCCCAGTCATATTTCGAATCTCCGCGAATTTGATCCGCCCAAAGTCCAGCCTTCGCCAGATCATCATCGCCAAGCAATTCAATAATCGCCGCCCGCGCCTGCGGAGTCAATCGTGTCATTGCAATTGCGCCAACAATTTGGTGACCATCTTCGCCCCACGCACTTGCGTGTGATCCCACTGAAATGGCGACCAATCCGACCCACGGAATCCAATTGGAAATTGCCCGTCGCTTCATTCGTTCAAGGGTACAGGATCGATCTATGATTCTGCCCTTATGCCACGATCGATTTTTATCCAAGCGCCAGCGAAATTGAATCTCGCGTTGTCGGTTGGCGCACTGAATTCGCAGGGAATGCATCCGATTTCGAGTTGGATGGTGACGACAAATCTCTTTGACGACCTTCACCTTGAAACACTCCCCGCGAAAAGCTTTTCGCTCTTCGCAACAATCTGGCACAAGGACGCACTCCGCCGCAGTGACATCGATTGGTCGATTTCCAAAGATCTTGTTCATCGTGCGCATGATCGATTGGAAATGTTCATTGGTCATGAATTGCCAGTGAAGAGTCGATTGGAAAAACGAATTCCTGTCGGCGGTGGACTTGGCGGAGGTTCGAGTGATGCCGCCGCGATGCTGCGTGGACTGAACGAACTCTTTTCTCTGGGGGTTTCCACTGATGATCTTTGCGCGATTGCTGCGACACTTGGCTCTGACGTTCCATTTCTGATCGAAGGTGGATCGGCGATCATCAGCGGCACCGGCGAACAAATAGAATCGCTCGACGCACCGCCAGAAATTCACGCTGTCTTTTTCTTTCCAGAAGTTCCCTGCCCCACGGGCGCGGTCTATAAACAGTTCGACTCACTTTCCAATTCGCCTTCCAATTCGCCTTCCAATTTGGCGAGTTCACCCACTAAAATGCGCGAAAGCAAAGTGCGATCGCTCGCGATGCAATCAAGCGTGCTTGCAACAGACCCTTTCAACGATCTCGCGGATGCCG
The DNA here is from genome assembly GCA_005792145.1 of Planctomycetia bacterium. Lineage (GTDB taxonomy): Bacteria > Planctomycetota > Phycisphaerae > Phycisphaerales > SM1A02 > F1-60-MAGs104. The sequence goes on from SXSS01000027.1 coordinate 1,054, forward strand.
CGAAGATCATCGCGCCTGCAATGGCCGACGATATGGAAGAAATTGCACAATTGGCTCAACTTCCCATTCATGTCTGTGGCAGCGGCTCGAGTCTCTTCGCGCTCTGCACAGATTCGATGCATGCAAGCGCGCTCGCGGAAGCTTCCACCACACGCTTGCACATTCCTGCTGTCGCAGTTCAGACAATAGCCCTGCCACCTATGATCACCAACCCATGACAAACATGACAAACATGACAATCAAGCCAAGAACTTCCACCATGAAACTCCCTCCAAATCTCGACGCCGCTTCTTGGGATCAACTTGCGCCCCTGTATGCGCAACTGAATGGCAGACAGATTGCCTCTGCGAAAGATCTTGAGCAACTCATCTTGGATCGCAGCGATCTTGATGCGGCCGCGGACGAAGCGCAAGCCAATCTCTATATCGCGATGACATGTCACACCAACGACGATGCACGCCGCGGAGCATTCTTGAAGTTCGTTCAAGATGTCGAACCAAACCTGCGCACAACAGGCGCAGAACTTGATCGCAAGATCATCGAGAGCCCATTCGCGAAGCAGATTGATCCAAAGCGATATGAAACATATTTGCGCGCGATGCGCCAAGAAGTCCGTCTCTTTCGCGCGGAGAATGTTCCGCTGCAAACGGAATCGACCACTTTCGATCAGGAATACAGCAAAATCTGCGGCGCAATGTCGGTCACCTTCGATGGCAAAGAACAGACCATGCCACAAATGGCGCGGTATGCGGAATCAACGGACAGATCGGTGCGTGAAGAATCGTGGACCGTCGTCTCCGCTCGGCGACTGCGAGATCGCGACGAGATCGACAGCATCTATGACAAGTTGATTGCGGTGCGACATCGCATGGGTCTCAATGCGGGCTTCAAGGATTACCGAGACTTTCAACATGAGCGAATGCTGCGCTTTGATTACAAACCAGCAGACTGCAAGAAATTTCATCAAGCGATCGAAGAGACTTGTGTTCCTCTGATGCGTGACTTGCATCGTCAACGCGCGAAAGCACTTGGCCTGAAAACGCTGAAACCATGGGATTTGAAGGTCGATCTGCGCGGACGCCAGCCCTTGCGTCCATTCGCGGACACCACTGAACTTGTCGAGCGAACATCGCGCGCGTTCCATCGACTCGATGCGGAACTTGGCGTGATGTTCGATTCCATGCGAACTGGATCCTGCTTGGATTTGGAAACTCGACCAGGCAAGGCGCCGGGTGGCTATCAATATCAGCGACAACAATCGCGCTTGCCTTTCATTTTTATGAACGCAGCGGGACTTCAACGCGACCTCACAACAATGGTGCACGAAGCTGGTCATGCCTTTCATTCGCTGCTCAGCAAGAATGATCCGATTCTGGCATATCGCGGCAGTCCAATCGAATTTGCAGAAGTCGCTTCGATGAGCATGGAACTGCTGACATTCCCCCAGCTCGACGAGTTCTATAACGAAGAAGAAAGTGCGCGCGCTCGTCGTGATCAACTCGAAGGTCTCGCCACACTTCTGCCGTGGGTTGCAACGATCGATGCATTCCAACACTGGGTCTATACAAATCCAGGACACACGCGGGCGCAACGCTGCGAACACTGGATGGAATTGAACGACCGCTTCGGAGGCGATGTGGATTGGTCTGGAAACGAAGAGACCCTTTCATCGCTGTGGCATCGCCAACTGCATCTCTTTGGGTCGCCATTTTATTATGTCGAATATGGCATCGCGCAACTCGGCGCGCTGCAAATGTGGCGACAAGCCCGACGCGATCCAAAGGCGGCACTTGCGAATTACAAACGCGCACTCGCACTTGGAGGGTCGCGTCCACTTCCAGATCTCTTCGCTTGCGCAGGTCTGACATTTGACTTCGGTCCAGAAACTGTTCGCGGCTTGATGGAAGAAGTGCAAACCGAACTTGCCTCTATTCCAGCCTGAAACCTGCTCATTCAATCGACTCTTACGAAATCTACTTATGAAAAAAATTGTCATCCTTGGCGGCGGAAAAATTGGGCGAATGGTGTGCTTCCTCTTGGGAACGTGCGGCGATTATGAAGTTCGCGTCGGCGATATGCATCTCGAGAGCGCGCATTCGGCCGCCTCGACATTCGGTGGCAAAGGCGAGAAAGTTGATCTCTCAAATCCCGCGCAAGTTGCAGCTTTTGTCAAAGGCGCTTGGGCCGTCGTGTCATGCGCTCCATTTCATTGCAACCCAACGATCGCCAATTGTGCACGCGAAACTGGCGCGCACTACTTCGACTTGACTGAAGATGTCGCGGTCACCAAGAAGGTGATCGAACTCGCCAAAGGATCGAAAACCGCTTTCATTCCACAGTGCGGGCTTGCGCCAGGATTCATAACCATCGCCGCAAATCATCTCGCGAAACCTTTTGCACAAATCGAATCGCTGCGACTTCGTGTTGGCGCGCTTCCGCAAGAACCATCGAATCAACTTGGATACAACCTGACTTGGTCGACCGAAGGTGTGATCAATGAATACATCAATGCATGCGAGGCAGTACAAGGTGGACATCTCGTCAGCGTTCCAGCTCTGGAGCATCTTGAAAGACTCATCATCGACGGTATCGACTTCGAAGCATTCAATACTTCTGGCGGATTGGGAACGCTTGCGGAATCGCTCAAAGGACGCGTAAAAAATCTGGATTACAAAACAATTCGTTTTCCCGGCCACTGCCAATTGATGCGGTTTCTCCTGCAGGAACTGCGTATGAGCGAGCATCGCGACGAACTGCGAACGATCTTGGAGCGTGCGATACCAACAACAACTGAAGATCAAGTGGTGATTTTCGTCAGCGCATCTGGAATGCTTGATGGTCGACTGACCGAGCGGGTCTATGCGAAGCGCGTGATGGCGCAAACAATCGGTGGACATCACTGGACCGCGATTCAGTTGACGACCGCCGCGGGAATCACTGCGATTGTCGATCTCTTCGCACAAGGAAAGACTCCATCGCACGGACTTGTTCGCATGGAAGATGTCTCGTGGGAAGACTTCATGGCGAATCGGTTCGGTCGGCTGTATGCGTAAACTTTCAGGCGATTGCACATCCAAACTCGGCTCGCTCGTGCGACTTGCGGTCGCTGTGTTTTATGGACTTCTCATCAAATACAAACGACAACACTCGACGCATTACACATGCGCACGAGTCTTCGTCATCATCGCCACTTTAACGTGCCTCGTTTCAATGAGTGCAGAACTCGCAGTGCTCGGAGCAGGTCAAGGAGATGTCACACGATTTGCTGGCCAAGTTGTCACTGGAATCGGATTCGTTTGCGCTGGTTTCATATTTATCGAGCGCACAAGCCTTCGCGGAGTCAGCACAGCGGTCAGTCTCTTTAATGTGCGGCGCGATTGGAATCACCTTGGGCTATGGATTTCTGACCGAAGCAACCCCCGCTCTTGTCATCACACTCGCTTGCCTCCTTCTTGGACGCAATCAACATTCGGCGGCAGTCGATAACCGAGTGACGGGCGATTCCATAACCCCAGTCGATCGAACTCATCGGCATTACGAACCATGACTTTCTATTGTTTTGAATTCAAAAGCCCTTTTGATCCAAATGCATTTCTACAAGTTCGGCGCTGGTTATTCAGAATTCTCGCGGTCAAAAGTTTGTTTTGGATCCTTTTTTACATAATTCTAACTTTATAACCGCCCTTAATGTGGTGTTCCTTCAACCTGTGAATCGGTTCGACCCCGAATTCCTCGCCCATCGAAAACCATATTAATTTCAATTTTCGTTCCAATTTACTTGATTATTCCAGTTTGTATGCCATAATCATAATGTGAAAATCCCCATGAAATATGAAAACTCACGGCTGCGTTATGCCTTTCAACGGACATTTCTGCCAAACGCACCATTATTCGTTGGACTACTGCTTACATGCTCGAACTTGCACGCGTTTTCTATAGATGCAAATCAGCCTGTGGTTGATTCCTCCAACGCCCCAAAGCTCTCTAATGTCACTGCGGGATGGGAAGGATTAGACCTTCGATTGCCACATCAAATCAATTGGACTTCGTCAAGTAACAAAGACCGAGGGGTCGATAGAAAAGCTTGCGTTGCAATTGGTCGTGATGGACACGGGCCAGTCGAATTAGTTGTTGTTGAATACAAAGGCTTTATTTCAGCGACCCTCCTAGATGGAGCTGGCGTTCGTTGGAAAGCTCGCTGTTTAGCAGGACAGCCACTTGAATTCGAGATCATTCCTGTCCGCGATGCTAGAACTTGTGGTGGCGCTTTCGAACCTTCCGCAAAACTGCAAACCCAAATGGATTCTTTCAGTTTGCCCCCATTACCGCCTGGTGGTAATGAAGGCGGCCTTGCTGGATGTAGCGATGCTCCGGAAGTCACTGTTCTGGTTGTTTACACCTCTTGTGCAGTTTTCCAAGCCGGCGGACTTGGCTATCTTTACTCTGGAGTTTTCCTTTCAGAAGAAGTGACGAATCTCGCTTTCGACAACAGCGCGATCAGCACCGAGGCTACAAAACGGGAGATTAAAGTTTCACAAATCCTGCCTACAATTCAGGATTATCCAGAAGATTGTCCTCCTTGTATTGACCCAAAAGATCCCAATGCTTTTTGCGGCTCCGATGTAACGTTTGCGGATGACCTTGCTGAGGTTTCTAACCCAACAACGTTTCTCGGCGGACCAGTCAGACAAATGCGCGATCTATACAATGCGGATCTCGTGGTGATGCTTCGAGTCTCTGGTACAGATGGGGTTGCGGGGCTTGCCTACAGAAAATCGAATAATGACGGGAATGGAACAAATGCCTATTGCGTCGTCGATGTCGGATCACTCTATGAAACTGTAATGACTCATGAATTAGGTCATCTCTTTGGTTGTTGTCATGCGCCTGGAGATCAGGGTGCGGTTTGCCAGGAAACGGCGCAAGGTGGTTGGGATTACAGCAATGGTCACCGATTTGTTGGCAATGATAATGTCCTTTATGGGACAATTATGGCCTACCCACCTGCGACAACAATTACACATTTTTCAAATCCAAATGTGTATTTCGAGGGTCAACCAACCGGAACCACTGAAAGCACTCTGAATCCCTATTGGAGCGATAACGCCGAAACCGTCCGAAATACATTCTATGATGTTTCGACGTATCGCTGTATAGATACCCCCCCTCCAACGCCGCCCGGAATTGATTCCGGACCAATTTCTTGCTGGGGAGCTGGAACAACAAATACAGGAGTTCTGCCAAATTACGGTCAGTCTATTGTTCCAGTACCGCTCAAAAAATACATCAAGGTTTCTGCGGGACTTTATTTCACTGTTGCGATCGAAGAAGAACTCGATCCCATAACCTTTAAGGTCCAAACTTATGGAGCGGTGAAGGCTTGGGGTTTGAATTCATCAAATCAAACAACAGTGCCGCCAACTCTTGGTTTTTGTACACATATTTCTGCCGGCGGAGCGCATGTACTTGCGATCAAACAGGACGGAACCCTCGCTGCTTGGGGCTCTTCTACCAACGGGCAGACAACCATTCCAGCGGGTATTGGAATATGCAAGGAGGTTGCTGCTGGCGCATCGCACAGTCTCGCGATTCGCAGCGGTGGGACTGCAGACGGATTTGTAGTAGGTTGGGGATCCAATGGAAGTGGCCAGACATCAATCCCAACTAATTTAGGAACTTGCAGTCTCATCTCCGCGGGAGGCGCTCACTCTGTAGCCCTCACTACCGGAGGCGTAGTGAGATGCTGGGGGTTGAGCACCAGCGGACAGACGAATGTCCCATCAACACTTGGAATATGCACTCGAATCGATGCAGGAGATTCATTTACTCTTGCTCTCAAGGAAGACGGAACCATCAAAGCTTGGGGATCAGGAACAATTAATTCAAACGTGCCCCCAAATTTCGGACAGTCTATTATTCCGAGCAATCCCAGCTCTTGCAAAGAAATTTCTGCTGGTTTTTACCATTCAAGCTCTATAGATCAACCAATTCAAGTAGATGGCAAAGTGAGCCAGTGGGGAGCTGGAACAACAAATACGGGAGTTTCTCCACATTATGGACAGTCTGTTGTTCCATCCATTCCAAATCCATACATCGCTTTTGCGATTTCCAATGGTGGATATCACACAGCAATTATCCGAAAAGCGCAGTCCTTGACAAATTGTGCTGGCGATTTCAACAATGACGGAATTCGCAACGGAACAGATTTGACATTCCTTCTCTCTGGTTGGGGAACGCCAAGCGGAGATGTGAACGCCGATGGAACTACAAATGGAACGGATCTCACCTTCCTGCTATCAGGTTGGGGATCCTGCCAATGAGTCTAAAAACTATTATTCAATCCAGCACCGCCAACAAAACTAACTTTATGATGCAACCACTTTCCACACAATTTTTCTCGCGCTTTTTTGCGATCCCTTCAATTCCTCTAACATTAACTCGTTTCGCTGCGATCTTCTCTTTTGGAATCGCAACCCTTTTCTTCACGATCACATCCGCTTCGAAAGCCGACTCCTCCAATCGCACTGAATCAACCGTGACACCAGTGAACAACTTGGTTGACGCATCGGTGAACTTGCCTGCTCAGCCCAACCCGCAAGTCGTAGCCCCATTTGGCACGCTCGACATTCAATTTCCAACTGAAATCGTTTGGACCTCTTCCAAAACAAATTTTCCTTCGCCAGAGCGAAAAACTTTGGTTGTCAAGGGAAGAGACGCCAGTGGACCAACCCAGCTCATCATTTCACAATCAAACAACAACTTTGCTGCGAGACTTTGGGATGGTGCTGGCGTTCACTGGGAAGCCATTGGCAAGATTGCAAACCCTATTCGATTCAACAAGGTGTTTAAAGGCGCAGAAAAACTTTGTGGCGGTACGCCACCAGTTCCGCCAGAAATCGAAGCGCAGTTTCCTGCGGGTGGCAACGAAGGCGGCATCGCAGGTGAAATTTGCATCGACGCCGAAACACTCGATGTCATGGTTGCATATTCCCCATGCGCATTGCAGCAGTTTTATCGCGCAACTTTTTTTGTTCCTCCTCCTGGACCGGTGTGCCCATTACTTCCGCCAGCGTTCGACCCCGATGAGGCTCTCGCACTGCTGATAACAGCCCTGGCTCTGGAAGAAGATGCCATCAACGAATCATTTGATAACAGTCTGATTAGCACGCCCGATCGCACGCGGCATATTCGAATCGTTGCAATCGTTGACACCAATCAGGTGCCAGAATGTTTAACACCTTCACCTTGGGATCCTGATCCATTTGATCCAGGCTACTCGTGCTACCAGCCACCGTTTGATCCATTAGCTGACCCCCAAAAATGCGAGGAATTGGACGACGAGTGGTGTGGCGAAGACATCGAATTTGCTGTTGACCTTGATCGAATTTCCAACCCAGCCGACCCTGGTTACCCTGATTATGGTGGACTACTTAGACAAAAGGCTGACTATCACCGCGCCGACCTCGTTGTTCTTCTTCGAATCTCGGGGCTTGAAGGAATCGGTGGCATTGCCAGACTTAAGGGTCAAAATGTTGGTTGTAATGGATCAACTGGATTCTGTGTGGTCGACATTTTGTCGATAGGCGCCATGGGGCACGAAATAGGACACAACCTCGGCTGCTGCCACGAACCTGGACAGGGAGGATCGTTCGCTTGCTCGATGTTCCCTTACTCATTTGGTCATCGGTTTACAGTTCCTGCCCCCCCTGGCTCCCCCATCGAAAAAAAAACCGTTATGGCATATGCTACTGGTGAAGGAATCCCCAATTATTCGAATCCTTCCGTTCTGTTCCAGGGCGAGCCAACCGGAACAGTTCAAACGCAGTACCCATACTGGAGCGATAACGCACGTACGATTCGCGAGACTTTCGATGACGCCCGTTGCTACCGATGTGCGGATTTACCACCTCCAGCACCACTCGTTGGTCCAGTCTCCTGCTGGGGTAGTAACGATTATGGACAAGCCGTCGTCCCAGATAGCCTCCTAAACTGTAAGAAAATTGCTGCTGGAGCATGGCACACTGTCGCCCTCCAGTTCAATGGAAAGGTTGTTGCCTGGGGTGCAGGAACGACGGACACAGGCCAAGGCTCTAGTGGTGTCAACAAAGGGCAATCAATTGTGCCAACAATTCTGACCGACCCTGCACATCAAGGACAAATTTTGGGTGCATGTTCTGATGTTGCTGCAGGGCTTGAGCATTCTGTCGCAATCCGAACAAGAGCGACTGATGATCCTCTTGATGGAACAGTCATTGCTTGGGGTGGAAACGACTATGGACAGCGCGATGTTCCTACAAATCTAGGTCCTTGCACTCAAGTCGCAGCTGGATACTTTCATACTGTTGCGCTTCGCCGAGACGGAATTGTCCGAGCTTGGGGGGCAGGAATTGATCCGGCTATTGATCAATTTCCAGATATCGGGCAGTCCGCCGTTCCCGTGGGTCTTGGTCCATGCAACAGAATTGCCGCTGGAGGATTCCATACTGTTGCTATCAGGGGATTTGCTTCTGAAATTGGAGGCGAAATTTCGGCCTGGGGGGCGGGCACCATTTCCCAAACAAATGGTGGCATTTACGGGTTTAATTGGGGTCAATCAATTGTACCTTATGGCTTTCCAACTCCAAGATATTTGGAGATTGCCGCCGGCAAATACCATACGCTCGCAGTGAAGGCTGACGGTACTGTTGTCGCATGGGGCGCGGGAACGACTTCGACGACAACTTCACCAAAGTACGGTCAGTCGATTGTTCCTGCCAACTTGGGAACCTGCACGAAACTCGCTGCGGGTGGATACCACTCCTTGGCGATCAAATCGGACGACAAAATGGGAAACTGGGGAGCAGGATTGACCAACACTGGTAATTCACCAAACTATGGGCAGTCAATTCCAGTAC
>SXSS01000143.1 GCA_005792145.1 Planctomycetia bacterium
ACATCCGCCGCAAGCATCAAACTTGCGATAGTGACATCATCGGCATATTTCACATTCTTGGCGAACGCCTTCAACAATTCCGCTAAACGCTTCACATCATCTTCACAGGTCAAACTTCCTGCTAGAGCTGCGGCAACTCGATCTGAGCCAAGCATATCTCCTTCATCATTTCGTTCCTCTGCAAGTCCATCGCTATAAAGAATCAGCCGGTCTCCCTTGGCGAGGGAGATTTCGGTGGTTTCATACAGAAAGTCTTCAACGACTCCAATTGGAATTCCCCCATCGACATCGATCTTCTTAACAATTCCCGTCCTATCCACAACGCAGTAATAGCCATGTCCAGCATCGAAGAAGTTGATCTTTCGCGCGACTGAGTCCACTTCCGCCATCACAAATGTCGCGAATTGACCAGCAACTGATCGAGATGCAACGAAATTCGAAAGATCGCAAATCGCTTTTTCGGCGCGAATACCAGCAGATAGTTGCGCTTCCAAATGTGCGGTGATCGCAGCCATCAGCAATCCGGGACCAAGTCCCTTTCCGCTCACATCACCTAGAAAAACACTCGCGCCCATCTGCGTTGGTGACCGATGAACTCCAAAGATATCTCCCGCGACAACTTGACCAGGAATCGAAAACATCGCCCATACAACATCGCCTTGATTCCCTGAAGTTGCGCCCATCATCCTTTCTTGCACTTGGCGTGCTGCTGCGAGTTCTTCCAGCAATTCGCGTTGGCGAGATTCCAATTCGAATCGCTTCAGTTTCATCAGTGACAATCCAGTCCAGCGACCAATGGCCTGACTGAACGACAACACATCTTCATAATTGACTTTGCCTTGAAAATGATCGAGATAGAGATATGCCTCGATGTTCGAATCAATCATGATCGGAATACACGCGGCACCATTCACACCAGTTCCAACAATGCTTTGTGCGGCTCCGAATGAATCGTCTTCGCTCAAACGGACGGGCTTCCCCTTTGAAGCCGCACTCAGTAATGTTTTGCTGACCGGTCGATTCTTCAACGACCCTTCAGGCCATTCACCTATAAGTTCAATACGACCGCCAGAAACCGCGCCAGAATCCAATGATCGATCCAAGAGTCGAACGATCAACGCACGCTCGCATTTCGTGCCTTCAACGCAAACTTTCGCAACTTCGTTGACAATTCCAACCTCTGTTGTTGCAGCATAGATCGAGACGGATGATGTAATCAGCAAGTCGAGTTGAATCTGCGCTTGGCTCTTCTCCTTGGAAGGCGCCATCACGATCACTGTTCCGCCAGAATCCATAGCCGAAGATTGAACGATTGTTGCCCCTTCGTTCTGCCCCAAATCGAAACGAAGCGTCCATGGATTCATTCCAATTCGATCACCACTTCGAAGAGGCATTGGAACACGCGCTTCCAGCGAAACTCCATTCAAAGTAGTCCCATGGCGACTTCCCAGGTCGGTGATTGTCCAACGACCATTCAAGAAAGTCAGCGAAGCGTGCTGTCGCGAAATAGATTGGTGATCAAGTCGCAAGCTGGCACCAGCCGAGCGACCGATGATGCACGTCTTGCCATCAGGTTGCAGTTGAAGCGCGGAGGCTGGACAAGATCCAAGTGGAACAAGCGTGCACGCTTCGTTTGACATACGCCTTTAACTTTTAGACTCTTGGTACTGCTTCTCTTCTTGCAGACGAACCGATGCGGTTCGCAGCGAAGAATCTGGATCGCCGCCGTGACGCTCTACACCCAACTTCGCACTTGCGACAAGACCTTCCATCACGCCGATCGCCTTGTCGGAATGCGAACGGAAATACATATATGGGAAAAGCGAAACTAGTGCGACCACCAGACCGCTGGCGGTCGCGACAAGAGCCTCTGCAATTCCTGCAGAAACAAGTCGTGGGTCGCTCAATGTGTCTTTACCACCAAGCAATTCGAAACTGCGAATGATTCCCGAAACTGTCCCGAGAATTCCAAGCATCGGAGCCGCAGTGACAATCGTTGATTGAATATTCAGGAACCGCTCCAATCGAGGTCGTTGTCGTTCGACGGCTGCGATTGCGATTGCATCGGAAGGTCCATCGCAAGCTAAATCATTTGCGACTGCTCCATATGGGCTGTCATCGGACTCCGCCAATGCGGTGACAGTTTCCGCGTCATTCATTCGAAGTGCGTTGATCATGGCGCGCAGTCGAACCCGTGCTCCGCGCGATCCCATCTTTCGCCAGAACCAAATTCGCTCCACCGTCAGAGTGACTGAGAGGAGACTCAGCAGCAACAAGGGCCACATGACTGGTCCACCACGCTCCATAAGAAGCGACAATCCATTCCATAGGAAACTCATATTCAACGATCATAGTAAGTTGGCGATTCGGCGGTATCTACTACACTTGATTCCAATGCGTGCAGCACCCTCGATTGAAAACGAAGTCTTCTGCCCCGTTTTGCTTGCGGAGATCGAACGGCGACTCGAACGATTCGTTCATGACGCCGCCTATCCCTCAAACTTGCGGGATGCGGTTTCGCACGCGCTCCTTGGCGGCGGAAAACGCCTACGACCCCTGTTGACTCTGCGATGCTGTCAAACTGTTGGTGCTTCTACGAAGGATGCGGTCGAGGCCGCGGCCGCTGTCGAGATGGTGCATGCATTCAGCCTCGTTCATGATGATCTTCCCGCTCTCGACAACGACCTTATGAGGCGGGGTCGACCAACAGTGCATGTTGCGTTTGGCGAAGCGATGGCCATTCTCGCAGGTGATGCGCTCCTTGCACTTGCGATGCATGCAGCGTGTTCGACTCCTCGCGATGCCGGACGCATCGCACTTGAAGTGACCAATGCAACTTCGGCGATGATTGTTGGTCAGGTCTATGACACGCTCGGTGGTTTCAGCGACGGCGCGACTCCCCACGAAAGATTGCACATTATTCACAACCATAAAACGGGTGCTCTTCTTCGATGCTCTTGCAGAATCGGCGCGATTTGCGGTGGAGCACGCGCAGAAAGTTTTGCTGCGATCGATCATTGGGGCGATCTCATTGGACTGATGTTCCAAGCTGTTGACGATCTGTTGGATGTCACACAGTCCGCGGAGCATGTCGGCAAAGCCGTTGGCAAAGATCATGACGCGGGAAAACTCACCTATCCCGCGGTCTATGGTGTTGAAGAAACTCGCCATGAAATCGCGCGATTACGCAAGGAATCTCTTGCGGCTCTCGAACCGCTTGGACCAAACGCAGAGCATCTCATCTTGGTGACTGAATATCTTGCGGCTCGAACGCGGTAGTTCTCCGCCACATTCTTGCGTCATCTGCAAGTAAAGTTTTCAATCCAATACTTTCGACTCTTCAGCATAAACTCGCTATACTTCAATGCAGAATCAACTATGAATCTCCTCGGAACCATCCATTCTCCAGCCAATCTGAAGGCTCTTCCCCCGGCTGACCTTGTCCAAGTTTGTGCAGAAATTCGCCACGCTATTTGCGAGCAAGTCTCCAAGAGTGGCGGACATTTGGCTCCCAATCTCGGCGTCGTCGAACTCACTGTTGCGATGCACTATGTCTTCGACTTTTCTTATGACCGTTTGCTCTTTGATGTCGGTCATCAGTGCTATACCCATAAACTCTTGACTGGACGACAGCATCTTCTGCCAAGACTTCGACAGCGCGGCGGAATGTCTGGTTTTCCAGAACCACGCGAATCCAATTTCGATCTCTTCACTGTCGGCCACGCAGGGACTGCAATTCCAACCGCTGTCGGTATGGCTCGCGGCGATTCCCTCAACGGCGAAGGTTGGACTGTCGACAAGCCAAATGGTCGACGAACTGTCTCGCTCATCGGAGACGCGTCGATCGTCAACGGCGTTGCAATGGAAGGGCTCAACAATGCAGGAACTCTCAAGCGACAGTTCCTCGTCATCCTCAATGACAACGGAATGAGCATCGCAAAACCGCAGGGTGCGGTCTCCGCATACTTCGATCGCTTGCGCCTCTCGCACACATATGGCGAGTTCAAGAAGCGCGCGAAAGAAATGGCGCGACATATGCCAGGCGGTGAAAGTCTCAAAGGGCTCTATCACCGTATGGGAGAATCTTCCAAAGCATTCATCGCTGAAAATCACTGGTTTGAACATTTTGGACTTGTCACTGTTGGCCCGATCGACGGACACGATCTTCCGACGCTCATCGATTTCCTCAACGAAGCCAAGCACTTCGATCATCCGATGGTTCTGCATGTCAAAACCATCAAAGGCAAGGGTTATGAGTTTGCTGAAAATGATGCGTGCGCTTTCCATTCTCCAAGTGCTTTCAAGATTGAAACAATGGAGAACGAAGGATGCAAAGTCGAGATGAAGAAAGGCGGTCGCTCGTTCACCGCTGCCTTCGGCGAAATTCTCGCTTCGCTCATGGAGCGAGATCCAAAGGTTGTTGCCTGCACCGCTGCGATGCCTGACGGAACCGGAATCAACAAAGTCATCGACAAATTCCCAACGCGCGTTTGGGATAGCGGCATTTGCGAAAGCCACGCATTCGACATGATGGCCGGCTTGGCAAAGACTGGGTGGAAGCCTTTCTTTGCTGTCTATTCGACCTTCCTTCAACGCGCTTTCGATCAAGCGTTTCAAGAAGCGGCTCTGCAAGGTCTGCCCGTGCGACTTTGCCTCGACCGCGCTGGTCTCGTCGGCGGAGACGGAGCAGTTCATCACGGATTCTGCGATATCGCACTGCTTTCGGTCTTGCCGAAGGCTTGCATTATGGCAGCAATGGACGAATCAAGCCTGCGCGCTTGCGTCAATTTTATGAACGATTACAGCGAGGGGATTTCTTCAGTTCGATATCCACGCGACAATGTCAGTTCTCGCTTTGAAGGCGTCACCTGCCCTGCATTTGAGATAGGAAAGGCTCGGCAACTTGTCGCGCACAAGAATCCAGATGCAGCGATTCTGACTTTTGGAGTCTGCGCAATCGATGCCGCAGAAGCTTTGGAAAAACTCGACGGCGAATATGCGGTCGAACTCTATGATGGTCGCTTCGCAAAACCAATCGACGGCGATTTGCTGCGACGACTTCTCACCGCTGGTACTCCGATCATCACCGTCGAAGACCATTCGATCCGCGGAGGATTTGGCGCGGCTGTGCTCGAAACTTGCAATCAGTTGGGACTCGACACTCGACTTGTCACTCGTATGGCCCTTCCAGATCAGTGGATTTATCAAGGCGAACGCAAGGAACAATTAGCCGAGGCTGGAATTGACGCAGCCGCAATTGCTCGGACTATTCGTGCAATTCTTGATGGCCAACTGGCTGCCGAAGCGTCGCCTGCCGCGGTCCACGCGAAATAGCCGCCTAGATTTACCTTGGATTCAGTTTGCCTGGGATTCAGTTTGTCTGGGATTCAGTTTGTCCGCGAATCACTGGCGCAAATCGTGCCAACACCAACATTCACGAGGCCAACTGGCATAAGCGAAAGTGTCACCGACTCGAAAATCTTTTTTGCAATGCGCTGACAAGTTGCGCTATTCAATGCCGCGCCTTCTCGCCAATGCGTACTTTGTTCACTGCCTGCACTTTGAAGTGCCGCATCCGCGGCGCCAGCCGTCCATTCAATATGTGCCGTGATTCCATAGGTTGAAACACCACATGCAAACATCGCAAACTTTTGGCGCGGCGTCGATGCGAGACTTCGCATTCCAGGGCTCTTCATTGATGGACCTGCACTCCCAATGGATTGACAACTCCAAAAAGGTACAGCCAGTGTCCATGGAACGCCGGTCAGTAACGCGTCTCCTCGAGACATCGGCGATGTCGTCATATTCGTCCATCCCGCTTCAGGAGGATTGAGTTCGTCAATTGCGCTTCCAAGGGACTTTGCAATGACAAGAGCACCAAATCCCAATCCGATGATCGGGATTTTCAGATTGTGCGCCTCCGCGACGATCATCATCGAACTCTGATGACTGTCGTCAGTCAATCGCACAGAACTAGGCGCATCTCCAACGACCACTCCGTGAATGTCTTCAAGAGAGACTTTCACTGCGCTGGCAAGCTCATTGCCTCGCAGAGTGACGATGCGCTGCGCATACTCGCGCATCGCAAGTCCGAGACTTCCCATTCCACCAACAACACCGTGATCGATAAATAAAATTGCCATATCAGCCAATTTAGTCGCAAGATGCGAAGCCGTCACCCCAAATGGGAAGATTCGTGAAAGCACTCAATTCAGAGGTTATGTTTGGCGGGTGGCTCGAGAACCTCAACATGCAGAACTCGCTCGACGTGGCGAAAATACCGCCCGCGTTTTTCTTGAGAATCAAGGGTACGAACTCTGCGCGCAAAATCTGCGCGTCGGATCCGACGAGGCCGATCTCATAATGCGCTCGCCAGATGGAAGCACCTTGGTTATTGTCGAAGTCAAGACACGCTCTTGCGCAGAAGCTTGGCCAGAAGAGCGGGTCGACGCTTCCAAACAACGAAGTCTGATTCGACTTGCAAGAACTCTCGCCCGCCGAGGGAATCTCAGCTCACCTCTGCGAATTGATGTCATCGCCATAAATCTCCCCATCGAATCTCCCCCTTGCATTCGCTGGTTTGAGAACGCAGTCATTGGCTCGTAATGAAAAGGACTCGTATGAAAATGACTCTGGACTGAAAAGCCCAATCACTCCTTGGGCAAATATCGATCCCAAGCGATAACGATCAGACGCTTCTCCATCTGATCGATGTCATTGGTCACCCACTTATCTCGTCGAAGTGATTTGAGATATCGTTTTCGCTCGGTTTCCCCTCGTTCTTCTTTCAACCAACGTCGAATATACCTCTGCAGAGAAGACTCAAAAATCGATCGATTTGCCTGCTCTTGCACATTCGTGACGCAGTACCAAGTTGCCGTTGACCCCTTGCGCAATTCTTCCGTCACTTGTCCGATCTCCACTGCCAAGAGAACTTTCTTTATGTCGTCGGCCAAGTCGAGCCCTGCGACTCCATTCTTTGGCAAAGGAGATTGTTGCCACTTTCCACCATCTGGAACATTCAATGCGGCAGCAACCTGCGCAAATGTTTCACCACGCTTGAATCGTTCCTGCGCACTTTTAATTTCCAGCTCATCCGAAACTTGAAGTCGAATGCGACCGATGGTGATCCGTGGTTCAGGATTGAACTCCGTTTCGAGCATGGAATATTGTCGCTCCACATCGCGCCAACTGACGATTGTGCGAGGTTCAACTCGACGCCGCAGAAGATCTATCGCAAGCGCTTCGTCACGCTTTTCCTTCATGTACTGCTCCATATTCATGCCGAACTGCTCTTCGAGCGATTGGCTTGCAGAAGTACGATTGCCTCCATAGCCCGCAACGGTTTGCTCTTGAAGGCTCTGAATCCATGCAAAAATTCCAGCCTTCATTTCGGGCGAGAGCATCCCTTCTGCTTCAGAAATTATCAGTTCGTTATTGATGTACTGCTGAAACCGCTCCTGAATCAACTTTTCAATCATCTGCTTCGCCGCAGCAGGAGAATTCTCTTTGACGATTCGCAGAATGCGATCCTCGATCGAAGTCATGAACTTTCCGGCATAGACCGGCCGACCATTGATCTGTCCAACGAGACTTTCAATAGTCCATTTCACGCCAGGCTTGACCAGAATCTCTTCTGTTGCCTCTCCGAGGTTTATGACATTTTCGGTTCCATCAGCATTCTTCTCAACACGCGTCTTTTGAGTCGTGACCTTTTCACCTTGACCATCCGTCTCGATGTCCACAGAAGTTCGAATCTCCTCCGGGGCGAAGACCGTTGGAGGAACTTGAACAATGTCGAGTCCAGAATTTCCATTGGAAACATGGCTAAAATCAAACGCAAGAACTTCGGTCGCCGTTTCTGGTCGATCCACCAAAGTTTCACAACCAGAAAGCGCAATTCCCCCGGAGGCGACCGTCACGAAAACGCCAAAGATGTTCACCACTCGACAGATCGCCATCAATTCAGTCTACCCCTTTTGCTTCATATACTTGGAACCTAGGAGACCACATGAATAGCAACCCCGACGAATTGAAACTGCACGTTGATAGCGATTGGAAGGCTCAAGCCGAAGCGGAACGAGAAAAACTCCGCAAGATAGATGTCCAAAGAGAGACTGCCAAAGAAGATGATTCTGCAGACAAACTTCCTCCCGCGGATTTTCGAAGCATCGTCGGACTCTTGGCAACGCAAGCTCTTGGTGGTCTTGGCGCATATGGCGATCCTGATACTCGGCGCGTGGTCGTCGATCTTCCAGCTGCCCAGTTCGCGATCGACCTTCTTGGCGTCCTCGCGGAGAAGACCAAGGGAAATCTCGCGGAAGAAGAAAGCAAGGAACTCATCGCAATTCTGACTGAACTCCGTTCGAGGTTCGTGCACTTTGCGCAGATGATGGCGGCGCAAGCGGCGCAAGGAAATCCAGCGGCAGTCAGTGCGGCAATGGGATCATCTCATGCATCCAGCAAAGCAGAATCAAACAAACCAAAAATCATTTTGCCGAGTTGAAGAGTCTGCGGATTGCGATCTCAAATCAACAATGCGCGCCGAAGAAATTCTTCTACTCCAGCGACATATAAGATTCCATAGACACCAAGGACAAAGATCGCCATTGCAAACGCAACGATGGGATCTGATCGAATTGCATCAAGAGGCGAATCGCTCAAACCTTGCATTGCTCTGCGATAAAATCGGTGTACAACGATCAGCACGATTGGCGTCAGCAAAGCCAGACCGAACGATCGTCCACCAAAAATTCCCTGAGCATGCGCGCTGAGCGTGTACATCAAAAACATCAACACGGTCAATCCACCGCTGACGCTTAAGAGCCAATTCAATTCGGCCAAATCGCCATACTTTGCCCGCGGTTTCCACTGCGTTGCCTGCATTCGCGATGCGGAAGAAAGATCGCATTGACGCTTGATAAATGCCAAATACAAAGTCAGGAAGAAAACGCAAAGGATCAACCAAATTGATACGGGCGCGGCGATTGCGACAGCACCAGCGATTGCACGCAAACAGAAACCACTAGCGATTGTTGCGGCATCGATAAAAATCAGACGCTTCAATCCGATGTTGTATCCCCCTTGCAATGCGATATATGCAACCACCACCCACATAGTCGCTGAATTTGCTTGAGCCGCGACCACGATGGCGAGCGTGGCGAGAACCATTCCAATCAACGCCGCAAGAGCCGCGGGAATTCCTCCCGACGCAACGGGACGATTTCTTTTCACAGGATGAAGGCGATCTTCTTTCGCATCCAGAACATCGTTGATCGCATACCACCCACTCGATGCCAAACAGAATGCGGAGAATGCGATTGCCGCAAGCGTCATCTTGGCGGAGATTTCAGAAGTGGCAATGCCACGACCTGCGCCCGGCAACCAAAAAATCAGCGGGACGAGGACGAAAACATTCTTGATCCAGTCGCCTGGTCGAAGCAGGCGGAGGATGGGTCGCATGCCATATTTATCGGTCAATCACGCCATCCAACCACAGATTTCAGATCAATGTCGAAAGCACCGTATCGGCGATCATGAATCCGCGCGCACTCAAGCGCAGATGCCCATCAACCTGCTCCAGAAGCCCGTCTCTAGTGAATGTTTCGATCGATCGCCGACGGCGTGGCGCGTTCTCTCCGCAACTCAGCAAGATCTCCACTCGCTCCAAGGGCATCCCCTTCATCAATCGCAATCCCAGCATGAACGATTCGCCAGCATTCGCGTCCGCACCGAGGCATTCGATCTCCTCGACTGGCGCCGAGGGACGATTCTCCAACCATGTTGCCAGCCGAGGAATATTGCGCCAGCGAACTCCATTTCCATGCGCCGCCGCACTTGGGCCGAACGCCCACCAATCTGCATTCTCCCAGTACAGAATATTGTGGCGACACGCCATACCGGGCAGCGACCAATTGCTAATTTCGTATCGTTCGTATCCCGACTTCGCAAGTTTCGCTACGACGAATTCGTATTGCTCCGCCTCATCATCTTCTGGCAATCTTGTCACCGAACCCTTTCGCAATTTCACCGTCAGTGGCGTGTTGGGTTCATACACCAATCCATACGCGCTCAAATGATCTGGCCCAATCGACAGTGCGCGCAGAAGATCTGCCTCCCAATCCGCAATCGTGCTGCCTGGTATCGCGAATATCAAATCGAGATTCACTTGTGCAATTCCAGCTCGTCGCAGAAGACCAACTGCTCGCTCAACGGATGCTGGATCATGATCTCGCTCGAGTGCCTTGAGTAACTTCGGATTGAAAGACTGCGCACCAAGACTGACTCTGCGCACTCCGCTTTGCGCAAGCGCGTCCGCGACCGCTTCATTGACAGTCTCTGGATTCGCCTCGACCGACCATTCTGCATTCGAAGCAATCGGCAGCGTTCGACGGATCGATGAGAGCATGCGCTCAAGCAATTCTGCGCCAAGCATCGTGGGCGTGCCTCCTCCGATGAAGACAGTCTCGATTGGCACAGTCAGAAATTCGAGCGCATCTTGAAGTTCTTCTTCCAATCTTTCGACATATGCCAGTTGCCGACTTTCGGTATCCACGAACGAATAAAAGTCGCAGTAATGACATTTGTGACGGCAGAAAGGAACATGGAAATATGCGCCTCGAAAAGAAGCCCCTTTCGCCAGCGCGCCCGCATCTTTGGCTGTCGCTTTGGCTGTCGCTTTGGCTGTCGCTTTGGCTGTCGCTTGCAAATGTTCGATTGCCCCAATTCCGCCAGCCTGCGCGAGACTTCCCGCGACTGTCAAGGGAACTGGATGGGGCCGCTGCATATCAAGAGCCTAGCACGCCCGACTGCTTCAACCGTGAAGCGATAGACTCCTTCCCGTGAAATACGCAACAAACGGAACGAGCCCAAATACAGCAGTTGTTGGACTTCAATGGGGAGATGAAGGTAAAGGAAAGATCGTCGATCTTCTCACTGCGGAACACGATGTCATCGTGCGATACAACGGCGGCGCGAACGCTGGCCACACGGTCGAAGTTGCAGGCGAGCGATACGCGCTTCATCTGATTCCTTCCGGCATTCTCAATCCTGGCAAGCGCAATGTCATCGGCAACGGCGTGGTCGTCGATCCTGAAAAACTTCTGGAAGAAATTGATCGCTTGCGTTCACGCGGAGTGAAGATCGCAGAGAACCTCCAAGTCTCTGATCGCGCTCACGTGGTGATGCCATATCACAAAGAACAAGACGCAGCACTTGAAGAATTTCTCTCCAATGTCGCCAGCAGCGAACGAGGCTCTCTTGCCATCGGCACAACTCGACGCGGCATCGGACCTGCGTATGCCGACAAGATCAATCGATCAACCGCAATTCGTATGGGCGATCTCTTGGACGGTGAATATCTTCGCGATCGACTGCGTGTCATTTGCAGATTGCGCACGGCCGAATTGAAGGCACTTGGAGTGCAAGCTCCTCCGCTCGATCCCGATGCTTTGGCGGAACGATTTGCAAAGCTGGGCGAGCGACTTCGTCCGCACATCACCGACACGGTCTATGCTCTGCATGAATCGATGCGCGCTGGAAAAACTCTGCTCTTTGAAGGAGCGAATGCGTGCCTCTTGGACATCGATCACGGAACATATCCATATGTCACCAGCAGCAATTGCTCGACGCTTGGAATCCCGCCAGGAACAGGCGTTCCTGGAAACAACATTGGACGCATTCTGGGCATTATGAAGGCGTACAGCAGTCGTGTTGGAGCGGGTCCATTTCCGACTGAACTGCTCGACGAAACTGGCAATCTGATTCGTGAAAAGGGGCGTGAATATGGAACAACAACTGGCCGCCCTCGACGCACTGGATGGCTCGATCTTGTTGCGGTCAAGTACAGCTCGATGGTCTGCGGCGCAACCGGCGTTGCATGCACGCTCTTTGATGTTCTTGCAGGATTCGAAGAACTGAAAATCTGCACGCAATATCGAATGGCGGATGGTTCGATCGTCGATCGATTCCTTCCCGATGCACGAATGTTGGCAAAAGCAACCCCGATCTATACCACCTTCAAGGGATGGACCGAGGAGTTGCGAGATGTCAGCGATCGCAAATCACTGCCGATCAATGCCGCGAAGTATCTCGCGTTCATCGAAGAATATCTTGGCATTCCAATTGAAATGGTCGGAGTTGGACCTGATCGCCGCCACACGCTTGTCGGGGCGTGAAACTTTCGCCAATTCTTCGGGCTGAAAGTCAATCTCGAAAGAAAATATGTCAATTGTTATTTATTGCGAACAGAATATGAACGCAAGTTTCACGCAATAATCGTCCCATGCAATCTCACAGCATTCGGGTGCCGCCTTGCCACAAATGATGCCACAACAATTCGCTTGATTGCAGAATGGGGTCGTGTGCGGTGTGAAACAAGATCCTGTTTCTATACTTCCACAAGATGGTCCATCACATGGGCAGGAACTTGATTTCCCTGCAATCGCAGCACATGCCCCGTCCCATTCCGTTGCGCAGCAGAATGGATCACTAGCACAAACTACTTCACAGCAAGCCTCATTTAGACAGGATGGCCCAATGTGTTGCACACAGCAGTTTCCTGCGAGTGGGTCACCGCATTCAAGCGGTGGGCATGCGGCTGTAGGACCGATATTGCAAATCGCGCGAGCCGCAGCAGCGCAACTTGTATCCCACAAAAAATCGCAGCAGAACGGATCTTCTGCACAAACACTATTGCAGCAATTCAAGTCATTGCAGGAAGTGAAAGCGTGTGGCATGCAGCAATCTAACGTACAAGAGTCTCCGCAATCCTTCCTGCAAGAGCACTCGTCAGACTCTAGCGCGAGTTGGACACAATATGAATCCCATGCAAAGTCACGGCAGAAATTGTCTGTATCCAATGCGCATACTGCATCACAGCAAGCAGGATCTCGACACTTTGGCGAATCTAAGTGAATGACGCAACAATCATCTGCGTTTTCGTCGCCGCACTCCAAAGTCGAAGCGCAGTTCGCTGTGTCTTTTTGAGCCTGTTCTCCGCAGGTTGTATCCCAACTTGTTTCACAGCAGAACGGGTCTCGCGCACAAATTGCTAAGCAACAACGAGCGTCCGCACATCCTCGACTTGCGTGACCAAAAAAGCAAGAGCCGGATTCGACATTTCCGCAACCATTTGCACAGCGTCGCAAAGCGACCTTTACGCAATATCCATCCCAAGCCAATACGCAACAATATGGATCTTCAGCGCATACCGCAGTGCAACAGTATGGATTATCGCAAAAAGGGGAATCATGTGGAGAAATGCACGAGCCATTGCAAGCATTTCCGCAGCCAGACAATCCGCAGCAAAGACCGCGTGCAAGCGATACACATCCCTCGTCCCATGTTGCAGTGCAGCAAAGTGCATCGGAGAAACAGACCGCACTCGCACAAGAGATATCTTCGCAGCCTGGATTGTCATGAACCTCGATACAAGAGCCAATACATGGAAGATTCCAATCAGGATCAGGGATGCACCGTTCAGTCGCGATCGTCACGCAAGCTTGGTCCCATTCAATCGTGCAACATTCAGGCTGGACAAGGCAAACTGCATTACAGCATGCGGGATCGAGAGACCCTGGGCTCGCATGACGAACAAATGAAGAACCGGTTCCAGGGCACCCACCTGGATTAATACAGACATATGGAGCAAGTTTGGCGCAGTCTGCATCCCAAACTGTTCGGCAGCAATCTTCATCAATGCTGCACACTGCAGCAGCGCAGTCGGCATCGGAACATCCCGGAGTTGTTTGCGCTACGAGGCAATCACCTCGACCACTTGATGCACCACCAGGCAACGAGCAACCCAATCCCAACTCTGCAAAGGTGATTGCTTGACCGACGCAAATCGCATCCCACTGAACAACACAACAATACGCATCATTCAAGCAAACAAATCTACAGCACTCTGCATCAGCACACCCTTGCAGAAAACTTGCTCCGAAACAACCGCGAGAGCCATCATCACCACAACCATCTCTTCGAACAGCGCAAAGAGACTCTGCTAGCTTGACGCAACTTGAATCCCACTCGGTTGAACAGCAATATGGATCATCAGCGCAAACCGTTTCACAGCACTCTTTGTTATCGCAGTGAGGCGATTTATGAACTGTACTGCAATCTCCTGCAAAGACATCACCACATCCACCACAGTCATCTGCGACTCTTAAAACGCAAACTTCATCCCACTCAACAATGCAACAATGGGGCTCGTTTAAGCACACCGCATCGCAGCACGCTGGATCATCGCATCCTGGTTCGGGATGAGGAACAAGGCAACTGCTCGTCAACTCTTTACAAACCGGATTTCCTGCACAAAAAGTTTCTGCCGCAGCAACGCAAGAAGCATCCCATGTCACTCCACAGCAGAATGGATCACTATTGCAAACCGAATTGCAACACGTGGCTGAAGAGCATCCTGGCTGAGGGTGAATCATAAAACACCCTGAACCCAGACCGCCACCCCCGCAAGGGCATGAAATCGAATCGCAGAATTGGAGAACTGCCGTCACACACTGAACATCCCAGACGGTTGAGCAGCAGTATGTATCGATTGAACACACACTTTGGCAGCAATTTGCGTCTTTGCAATATGGGGTCTCATGCGAGAGGCAGCAATCGCCGGCAGTAGCACTTCCACAAGTAAGATCCGGACAAAAGGATGTTGCTAAAGTGACACAATAATTGTCCCATAGCTCCGTGCAGCAGAAATCGTCAAATTCGCAAACCGCTCCGCAGCAATCCTGATCAGAACAATAAGGGAAACTGCTCGCTTGGAAACAATTATTTGGAAGGACATCGGAACCGCATTCGAGGCAAAGTTCAACTGCCTTTGCGACACACATCGCGTCCCATTCAACCTCACAATTTGGGAGGGCTTCACAAACTAAGTCACAGCAAACCTCGGACGAACAAAATGGTGAAGCATGTTCGATTAAACATGATCCTGTTCCCAATCCACCGCATCGTCCGCATTCCTGATTTGCAAAATCGACGCAAATTTGATCCCAAGAGACATCACAACATGTTCTCAACACCCCGCAAACATATTCACAACACTCTCTATCGCTGCAGTAGGGAATTTTATGCACTACCGAACAGGGACCCATTGTTGCAGAGCCGCAGAACCGACTTGCAAGACTTGGGGGGTTCACTTCTCCAGGCGTGTCTATTCCCGTGGTCACTGCCTGCTCGATTCCGCTGAGAATATTATCATCCGAATTTCGATACACATGAAATGCTGCTTGTTCATTCGGTGGTGTTCCGACTGGTGCAATCTCAAAGAGTGCCCCGTGCGCATAAATGCAACCGCGACCTCCCGCTCCAGTTGTTTCCGATGAACGATCAACCGAAATTGCATCAATGGTGACATCCCAAGGGGGCATCACATTTGGCGATGGGATCGATGAATTTGTATAGCGATTATCAATTTGACAATCAGAATTTCCATCAACAATCTTCCCAATAGTTGGAATTGCAACTGTAGATACATAACTGCCTGCCGTTGGTCGTCGGTAAACCAGGAACCAAGTCGTATTCAAATCATTTTGATTTGGGAAAATAATGGATTGCCCTGCAGGCATACTTGTAGCTGTGAGCCCGGTGGGAATTGGCAATGAAAAACTTGAATCCTTTAACAGCGCGAGATTCGCCGCTGCTCCAGCAGATGCAAATTCGACGCCCTTGAGATCGATCACCTGCCGGATGGCGCCTTGAGCAACGCTTGTTCCATTGTTCCTTGAAACCAACAGAAGGTAAAAACCATTATCAAACTTCTTGGAAAAATTGTAATTAGACGGGAATGAACTTGGGCTGCGAAATTCGACGAAGCGCTGTTGGGGATCTGTCGGAAGTGGTTGCGCTGTTCGAAATTCTGAAATGATGAATGTTGGAAGCCGGCCTTTGAGGCCCAAACCTCCAGCAGTATTGGAGGCGATTTTCACTGCCTGCTGCAGTTGAGCTCTGTCATTCAGATCGAGTACGCCGTTTCGGTTTAGATCTGCGCATGGGGTATAGCCTCCTGACCCTATCGGGGGCACGTTGTATGCAGTGGTCCAAACAGTGACGTCCGCAGTATTGACCAAGTTGTCATTGTTGAGATCACCAACAAAGACCGCAGGAGCGCAATATTGGGCGTTGGCAATCGAAACAATGGTGAACGACAGCGAGACAGCCGCAATGCGAGCAATCGACCAAAACCTAGCGGTTGTTTTAGCAAA
>SXSS01000144.1 GCA_005792145.1 Planctomycetia bacterium
GCCAGGATTTGCATTGAAAAAATCAACGCGCGCTTTGGCGACATCGATCACTTGAGTTGGCAATTTTCCTGCGCCCATTCCTTGCATGGGGACACGCGCTTGGGCGGCGCCATCGACTGCGAAGAAAACCAATGTTGTTGCGGCGAAGAGAATTCCGACGTGGGAGCGTGTCATCATTTTTGGGGACTCGTTTATTTTTTTGGACGCTGAATTTATTACCGTCAAATTTTCTTGAAATCGCAGATTCTTGCCTGCTCTAAAACAATAGGGACATGCTCTGGGAAAACCTCACATATAATCCGACAAAGACTCTAATTAACTATGCAACAATTGTCACTCTTTGCAAATAGGATTAGAAACGCTTTTAAGTTTCGCATTTGCAACACGAAGCGGAGCTAAAAAAAGCGCATTTATGTCAAAAAAAGCGGAAAAATCTTCAGTCGACACCCCGACGATCGAGAACCGCAAGGCCTTTCACGATTTCTCCATCGGAGAAACAATCGAATGCGGTATGGAACTGGTCGGCACCGAGGTCAAATCTGTTCGAGGCTCGCAGGTCAGCCTCGCAGAAGGATGGGTGATGGCGGAGTTTTCCCCGCTTCGTCTGAACTTGCATGGAGTTCATATTGCCGAATATCCACCGGCTGGCGCGGATCGTCAACATGTGCCACTGAGGATCCGACGACTGCTTGCCAAGCGGCGCGAGATTGAAAAGTTGGCGGGGCTGATGCAGGCTAAAGGTGTTTCGATTGTCCCGCTAAAAATATATTTCAAGAATGGATTTGCCAAGTTGCTCGTTGGTGTTGGAACGGGAAAGACCAAGTCCGACAAGCGTCAGTCGATTTCCAAGCGCGAGAGTCAACGCGAGATCGACCGAGCGTTGCATCGTCGTCGCCCTTGATTTGCGGCGCACGCGTTTTTATGGGCTGGAACTTATGGGCTGGGACTTATGGGCTGGGAAGTGGAATGCATCGGCCGTTGTCAGCATCTCGCGTTCCGTTCAAGCAATCGCAGATCACATTCGCAACAAATTCGGGGGAGAGAGTTCGATCGTGCGGCAGAACTTTTTCGCTGAAATTTGAACGAAGCATTGGAGTTTCGACCGCGCCAAGATTGACGCCGAAAACTTTGACTCCAATGCGTAATCCTTCTTTCGCGGCACTTCTTGTCATGGAATCAAGCGCGCTCTTTGACGCGGCGTATGCGAAAAAGCCAGCGAATGGATCTGTTGTTCCCATCGTTGATACGTTGACAATGCGACCAGACTTTTGAGTCTTGAAGTGAGGCCAACAACGGATGATGAGGTGCGCAGGCCCGATCGCATTCACGGCGAATGTGTCGCGAAGAATGTCATCCGTCGTTCGATCGATCGGTGAGAGTGGCGCGACGCCAGCGCAGTTGACAAGATTATCGATGCGTCCCCAGCGAGCGATGACGTCATCAACAAGAGTCGCTGCAGAAGGTTCGTCTCGCAAGTCAGTCGAATGAATCATCAATCCTGGCGATGAGGAGCATTGACTCGCAGTCTCTTCAAGTTTCGATTGAGTGCGACCAGCAAGCGCAATGTGATGTCCTTGTTCAGCCAGCGCAATTGCAAGCGACCGACCGACACCACTTCCTGCCCCTGTAATGATTGTGATTGATTTATTCACAGTCAACCCTAGGTGATCAACCGCATGACATCGTTATAAAATGTAACTGCGAAAAGAGCGCAGACAAGAACCAATCCTGCAAGCATCGCGCCATTTTGGAAGCTCGGACTTGGCGGTTTTCCCCGCAGTTTTTCGTAGATCAAGAAAACCATCAGCCCACCATCCGCAATCGGAATCGGCAGGAAATTGATGACTGCCAAGTTGACGCTGATCATCGCAAGAAAGAAGATCAGATATGTCATGCCCCTATCCGCGATGCGTGTTCCAATGTGCACGATGCCAACTGGACCACGAAGTTGCGACACTTCAACTGTTCCACGGAAGAGTCGGTCGAGAGTCAGATAGGTCATCATCACCATCTTGCGTGTTTCGGTGAATCCCATCCCAATCGCACGCAAGGGATTTCCATCTGCGGAGAGAACAACTTCGGCGGGCATAAACCATTCTGGTCCCAGAGCTGGTCTCCAGCGAAGTGTTGCGAGTGAATTGCGTGTCGTCGAATCAAGTTGAATCATCCGTTCTTCCGCCGCGGCATTGGGAGTTGGCGGAGTTGTCGAGAGTGATAGCTGAGCGATGCCAGGATTCTGGCTGAGCGCACCACGCACAACTCGAAAGAGATCGTTCCAATCCCCAATCGATTGCCCGTTGATCGAATTGATGCGTGTCAGCGGCATCAGATCGAGGGCGGCAACGCTTGTCGGAACTCCAGGCGGAGGACCGACGACAGCGAATGGACGAGCGATGATGGGAGTCTCCCACGCATTGCCGATTTCCACGCCAAGTTTTCCATCTCGTCCCACGATGGGCGCGCAATCAATTTCCTGCCCTTTTCGAAGCACGAGCAAATTGATTTGCTTTCCAGCGTGTTCTTGCACGGAGAGTCGAAATTCCATTTGCCGTGGACCCGCGATTTCGGCGGCGCGAAGGATGACATCATCATCCATCAGAATTCCGCTTGCGCCCGAGGCTGCTGGAACGCGCCCAATTCGAACGAGGGGTGTCAATCCGAAAATACCCTGCTCAAAATCAATGAATGCTTGTGGCGGTTTTTCGGTGTACTCAAGAATTTGCCAGACTGGAACGCAGTTGATTGCAATGTCACTCTCGCCTCCGTCAACGAATGACCATCGGGTGGCGATGGGCTGCCCCATCGATTTCAATGATGCGTCATCAAGTGCGGTATATGTTGTTGCGGGATTTCCGTTGACCATCAGTAGAGTGCCACCGCGGAAATTCTTATCGAAGGTGTCGCGATCAGGTGCGGTTCCATTTGGACCGCTGAGATTTGCCGCGTTGATTCCCCACGTGTTCTTTCCAGCCATCGCATCTGGCGCGTGATTCCAAAATCCCGCGCGGTTGAAAACACCGTATAGAAAAGGAATCGCTTGGGAATCAGTCGTCAGTCGCGTGCTCGCGGCAGGTGCAATGCCGATGGCCATCATTCCAGCTGCTTCGTTGTGATTTGGAGTGACATTCAGTTGAATGGTTTGTGTTTGCGAACCAGAAGGTCGCTCGATTGTCATCCGCAGTGCCTCGTCGGGCTTGCTCATTGCTGCTGCAATTTGCAGATCTGCAAAGGTCGAGATCGGCGATCCATCAATAGCGACAATGCGATCACCAGCTTGAATGCCTGCATTTGCAGCGGGATCTGCAGGAACAACAGCTCCGACGATGGGAGCTTCGAATCGAACGCCAATCATAAATGCCACAACAAACATTGCGATTGCCAAGAAAATGTTGCATGTCACGCCTGCTGAAACAATGATCATGCGCTTCCAAACTGGGGCGCGTGTGTACGAACGCGGGTCGATGCTCGCGGCGTTGGGATCCAAGTCATCTTGTCCCAGCATTCGCACAAACCCTCCAAGCGGCAACGCACGGAGTGAATATTCGGTTTCGCCGATTTGTAGATTTTTCAGTTCGTTGTCAGTGAGTTGCATCGCTCGCTTGCCGGTGCGAGCATGAATTGTTGGTTCGGTTGATCCGAATCGAATTCCAATTCCTTTGCGAAATGCAAGTAGCACAGGTCCCATGCCAACAGCAAATCCATCGACGCGAACGCCTGCCCACTTTGCTGCTGCGAAATGGCCGAACTCGTGAATGGCAACAAGAATCCCAAAACCAAGGAGGACCAACAATATGTTTGCGCCAGTGCCAAGAATTTCCATTGTCTCAAGGGTAGACGAGGAAAGTGATATTGGCAGGAATCCTATTCAGAACCCACCACATCAGAAATTGGTGAATGCAAGCGTTCGGAGAAGAAATATGTTTCAGCGAACTGAAGCGGTGGGATGCAATTTCTGTGCAACCCACTTTCGAGCCTGGGAATCTGCGACAAAAACCGCGGCAAGGTCAGGCACGGGAGTTGGCGCAATCGCGTCAAGCGCGCCTGCAACCAGCGTTGAAATCTCGCCAAATCGAATTCGACCAGTGACAAATGCCTCGACCGCCGCTTCATTGGCGCCATTCAAGATCGCACCCGAAGAACCGCCAGATCGAATCGCGCGCCACGCCAAATTGACCGACGGAAATCTCTCGTGATCGACTGGTTCGAATTCCAATCCACGCAGATTTTTCCAGTCGAGCGGCGTTGCGGATCTTGGTGCGCGCGTGGGCCAAGTCAGTGCAAGTTGAATCGGAAGTTTCATGTCCGGCGGCGAGAGTTGAGCGATCACACTGCCGTCGAAGAATTCGACGAATGAATGCACGATCGACTGAGGATGAATGATGACATCAATGCGTTCTGCGGAAAGATCAAAGAGCCAGTGCGCCTCGATCATCTCGAGCGCCTTGTTCATCATCGACGCGCTGTCGATCGTCACCTTCTGTCCCATTGACCATGTTGGATGCTTCAGCGCATCAACAAGAGTTGCGCACGCCATCGTCTCGCGAGTCGCTTTGCGAAATGGTCCGCCGCTGGCGGTCAAAACAATTCGTTCAACTTCAGTGGATTGGTCGCCTGATCTGAGGCATTGCAATATGGCGCTGTGCTCGCTGTCGACGGGCAGAATAGAAACACCGTTTCTGCGCGCGGCTTCGGTCACGATCGCGCCAGCCGCGACAAGAGTCTCTTTGTTGGCGAGAGCGATATCGCATCCTGCTTCAATTGCAGCCAAAATTGGCGCAATTCCCGCAGCACCGACCATTGCACCCATCACCAAATCTCCACGACGCGCGTGCGCTTTGACCAAATCGAGCGCGGCATCTTTGCCGCGATAAATCTGAATGGAAGACGCCGCATTCAATGCGCAACTTTCGTCGGCCAATGCAATCGCCTTTGCGTTTGTCTCTTGGGCTTGCTGAATCAGTAGATTCGCGTTCGTGCCGGCAGCGAGTCCGATGATGTCGAAATGCACATCCGCATGAGCGGCAAGGTGCTTCGCGACGATCAGCGTATTTTCGCCAATCGAACCTGTCGAACCGAGAATGATGAGCCGTCTACGGATGAGCATTGATTGAATTGCCTTGCGCTGAAATCGGTTCCTATTCTTTACGACCCTTCGCCTTTGATTTCTCGAATGGAGAAATCAAACGCATCGCCGCGCCATAAAGTGATCGACGCTTTGGTTTTGCTGGAGCCTCTGCCGCCGGCGTTGGATCCGGAACTGCCGCAGGTGCCGGAGCAGGTGCTGGCGCAGGCGCTGGAGCAGGAACTGGCGTGTCTGAACGCTGATCAATCTTGAGCGGTTGTCTTTCACGCTGAGAAGAAGGGCTAAATGATGAGCCTCCACCTTGCGATCCACCTTGCGATCGCGAATCGCCACGATTGTCGTTGCGCCCGCCACGATTTCCGCCGCTATTTCCGCCGCTATTTCCGCCGCCCCCGCGACGGTTTCTGCCGCGTCGTCCGCGTCCAGAGCGTCCGCCACCGTCGTTGCGATTTGATCCGCGATCATCGCGTCCGCCAGAAGTTGATGAATCTTGATGACCATCTTGTCGCTGACCATCTTGCTGCGAATCTACGGATTGAGAATCTTCATTCTCAGGCGCATTGTCATCTGAATCAGATTCAGAATCATTGCCACGATCAACTTCTGGATAGAGCTTTTGTGCGCGAGCGATCAGTTCTGGAGGCAGCATGAAAGTCTCGAGCGTGAGCAGCGCCGCAGTTTCGACATCGCAATCTGCGCGAAGTCGAGTGAGCAATTCTTCGACCGTTGTCTCCAGAACGCCAGCGACTCGATTTGTCTCGAACGCGGATCGTTCTTGCACCATATCCATAATCGATCCAACCATGCGTCGTCCACGCCCGCGTCGTCGTCGATTGGATCGTTGTCCGCGAGTGCCGGCACTTTCGTTTCGATTCGAGTCGGAGCCTGAATATGCATTGGACCTATTGCCTGAGTGTGTAGAGCGATCACCAGACGCGGCAGGTTTTTGCTCGTCTGTTCTTCCGCCGCGTCCGCCTCGTCCACCACGATTGTCCCGTCCACCGCGTCCTGCGCTTTGGCGATTCTCTCCCGAGCGGCCTGAGCGACTTGATCCTGATTGTTCGTCGCGATCTGCCATTGATTCTCGAACAGAAACTTCGTCATCAAGAACTTCCGGCAGATCCTCGAATCCACCAGCAAGCGCGATCGCCGTTGCATCAGCGGGAGCAGGGCGCCGTTTGCGTCGTCGACGACGAGCAAGCGCTTCGCTGGGAGTCAATTCCACTTCTTCGGCTTCGGGCAATTCTTCATGCAGTGTGCCTGCGAGAGGTCGGCCCAATGATGGCAATCGATCCAATTCGATATCCGAATTCTGTTCGTCATAGGCATACATCTCGACGCGGTCAGCGGCAAACGCCTCGCTGATTCGTACATCGATGCGCTTCGATGAACGGTCCTCCAATTCATGCATCGCTCTTCGGCGGTTTGACATGAGCTCTGCTGCGACACGAACCGAGCACACAATCTCAACGCGCTGAATCTTCGCATGACTGAAAAGAAGCGCAACGCGCCGCATCGCATCCGCAGCAACTGCCGCGGGCACGCGAATCTCTCCGCTCCCGCCGCAATGTGTGCAGTCTGCGTAATGCATCTTGCGCAAGCTTGGACGCATACGCTGTCGGGTCATCTCGATGATGCCGAATTCGCTGATCGGCGCAAAGGAGCTCTTTGCGCGATCAATCTTCAACAGCGTCGTCAGCCGATCTTCAATATCGCGCCGATGCTTGGCCAATCGCATATCGATGCAATCGACAACGATCAATCCACCAAGATCTCGCAAGCGCAATTGTCTGCAGACTTCTTCGACCGCTTCGGAATTTGTTTGATAAGCGTTCGTCTCGGAATCACGCGCGCTTCGACTGCGACCGCTGTTGACGTCGATTGCGACAAGCGCTTCGGTTTGATCGAACACAAGTGCGCCGCCAGAAGGCAACGCAACGGTTCGTGAATGAATCTCATCAATTTGTCGCTCGATGCCATAGGCCTCAAAAATCGGGGCTTTTCCATTGTAATACAGCACCTTTCCAGAAGTCTTGGGCGCGATCACATCAAGGAACATCTTGGCGCGCTCGAAAGCGCCAGGACTGTCGACGATGATCGATTCAACTGTCGAATCTGTGTGATCGCGCAGCGTGCGCACAAGCACGTCGCTTTCGGTGTACAGCTCGCATGGAGCGCCAGTCTTGGAACTTCGTTTTTCCATCGCATCCCAAAGACGCTGCAGATACGCGGCATCGCGCTGTAGTTCTGTCTTTGTGCTATCGAAGCCGGCGGTTCGCAGAATGAATCCGAAGCCGTCTGGAAGTTCGAGTGAATCGAGAATCTTGCGCATCTCGCGCCGTTGATCTTCGTCTTCGACTCGTCGCGAGACGCCGACACGATCCATATCAGGCATCATCACCAATAATCGGCCAGGCAAACTGAGATAACTGGTGAGAGTTGGGCCCTTCGATCCAAGACCTTCCTTGATGACTTGAACCAATATCTCTTGGCCTTTGCGCAGCGCTTGTTGAATGAGCGGTCGTTCACTGCGACCGATCTTCTTGCCAACTTGTTCGGTGCGTTCTTCGCCGGGGAAATATTTTGGATGCAGATCGCTGATGTGCAGGAATCCATTTTGCCCAGAACCGAAGTCGACGAAAGCGGCTTGAATCGCCCCTTCGACATTCATCACTTTTCCTTTATAGATGCTGCCGACATTGGTCGAAGTCGCTTCGCGTTCGGAGAAATACGAGTCGAGTCGTTGATTGGCCAAGATTGCGATGCGACATTCGTCGCCAGGTTCATCATTGACCACTAAAGTGACAGTTCGGGTCGGCAACTTTGTCTGACGAGCGCGCGGTTTGGTGCGTGGACGCGCAGGGGCCGGAGTTCCAGATTCATCGTCGGAAAGAGGGGACTCTGGAGCATTTGGAGAATCAGGATCAGACTCGCCATCGCTGCCTGGAGTGGATTCATCATCGTTCACTTCAGCGGTGACTTCGCTGTCGATTTCTTCTTCAGCGTCTTCTTCAGCGTCTTCTTCAGCGTCTTCTTCTTCAGCGTCTTCGGCTTCAGAGATTTCCTGCGAGTCATCCTCATCGCTCGCATCATCCGCTACGAGATCGCGATTCGCTTCGCGCTCATTTGCTTCGTCAGCATAATCCTCTGGATTTATGGAATGGGAATCTGCGGACTCCGACTTACCAGCATCAACAACTTCGTCGGAATTGGAAATGTGATTTGGGTCGTTCTCTGGAGAATTGTCTTCTAGGTTTTCTTTATTTTTTGGCACGTTGTCATTCTGCCGCATACTTGCGGCGATAAATGACGGAACGCATTGCGATGAGCTTCTGCAACGATGAATATCCAATGACATTCATTCGTGCACTGATCGACCGACAAGGTCGAGTGAAGCCAAAGTTGTTCAAACTGCATCGCGATTGTTCCGTCTACATGCCCGACTGGGGTCCTCGGTTCCGAATAGGTGCGTCTCTATGTAGAGATGCTGATCTGATTCGCGGGTCCTACCTTGATCCAAGCATGTGTCTGTTCAGTAGTTCATTGTGACTGGCACTAGCCGCCTTCTGAGCCTGCAAGTGCCTCCGGGTCGATTCGTCTCAATTCGTCGCGCAGGCACGAAAGCACCTGCCGATCTGAGTCGAACGAGCCAACTCGCCTCGCGAGTGACTCACATTGTTCGATCTCAAGTCCCCGAACCACCCGCTTCACTGCGGGGATCTGCCCAGGCGACATTGAGAGTATACGGACTCCCATCCCAAGGAGCAACGGGATGAAAAGGGGCTGACCTGCGATCTCGCCACACAGACTGACGTCGATTCCCACGTGGCGGGCGGTGCGCACGATGCTCTTGATGAGCATCAGCACGGCTGGATTTGCAGCGTTGTACAGCCCAGCGACTCGCTCGTTGCCACGGTCGACCGCAAGGGTGTACTGCACAAGATCGTTGGTTCCAATTGATAGAAAACTTGCCTCATTTGAGAATGCTCGCGCCATCAAAGCCGCGGCTGGAGTTTCGACCATGATGCCAATGGGAATGTTTCGGTCGAATGGAATGTTTT
Source organism: Planctomycetia bacterium (assembly GCA_005792145.1). GTDB lineage: Bacteria > Planctomycetota > Phycisphaerae > Phycisphaerales > SM1A02 > F1-60-MAGs104. The sequence continues at coordinate 9,145 of SXSS01000144.1, forward strand.
CTTCATCCAATTCTTCGCCGAGATCGTTGAGAATCATTTTCGTTTGGCGAAGTTCCATCACATGCGTCACAAGTGGAAGCATGATCTTGATCGGACCATGCGCGCTTGCCCGCAACAACGCACGAAGTTGCGTCTTGAACATTTCGGGATTCGCCAAACAGAAACGGATGCTCCGCAGTCCAAGGAATGGGTTGCGTTCCGCTTCCGCAAGATGGACTTGCGTGTATTTATCCGCGCCCAAGTCAAGCGTGCGAATAATCAGTTGCCGTCCGTGCGAAAGTTCGATCGCTCGGCGATAACTTTCATAATGATCATTTTCCGTTGGCGCGACTTCGCTGGCGAGGTAGAGAAATTCTGTTCGATAGAGGCCGACTCCCGTTCCTCCGTTTTCCATAACAGTATCAATTTCATCGGGAAATTCGATGTTTCCAAGCAGGGTGATCGGCATACCATCTCGGGTGATTGATGGTTGCCCAGCGTCGATTCGCAGTGCGCGCTGTCGTTGTTGTCCTTCACGCGCCAGCAATTGATATCGAGCAAGCAGGACATCGTCTGGTCGCACGATGACAACACCGCCATCACCATCGACGATGATCGTGTCGCCATCTTCAATATCGATCGTCACTTTCGTACAGCCAACGACGGCGGGTAATCCCAGCGCTCGTGCGAGGATCGAAGTGTGACCAGTCAAACCTCCACCATCTGTTGCAAACCCAACGATGTGCGCTCGATGCAATTCGACAGTCTGGCTGGGAGTGAGTTCGTGCGCGATGACGACAACGGGACCTTTGACTCCAGCCAAGCGATCTGTTGTTCGACCAGCCAAATGAGAAAGCACGCGCCGCTCGAGATCAATCACGTCGCTTGCCTTCTGCACGAACATTTCGTTACCCATTTTTCGAAGTCGATCGGCAAGCTTTTTGAAGTTCTCGGCAACTGCATATTCAGCAATCACGGATTCACGAAGAATGTCATCGCGAATTGGCTGAATCAAGGAGGGATCGCCAAGGAGTTCGAGGTGGAAGTCAAAGATTCGCGCGGCGGAATCGTCGCCGCGCAGTGTGATCTTATTCCGCATTCGCACAATTTGGTCCTTGGCCTCTTGGAGGCACCGATCCATTCGAGCGATTTCTGAAGCCACATGTTGCGGTTCCACAGTGCGAAATTGGACACGCCCATCGACCTCAGAGAGCTTCAAAGCCCTTCCAATGGCGATTCCAGAGCTGACACCAATACCCTTGATTGCTTCCATAGATCTTCCCTGTCAGGAGTCAGTCACTGCGATCCCAGAACATCTGGAATCCGGAGTGGCGGTCGATTCGGGCGAAAATAAGCAATTTGAGGATAACCGAAAGCCAGAGTAGTGCCCCCTCGGCTGTCAAAATTATCCAAAAATTTCTCTATAAAAATTTGCATTTAAGGCACTTTGGGTTATCTTCCAGATGGTGGCGAGGCTATCGGGCGATCAGTAGAACTGGTCGAAACCTTTGATTCTCTTTTCAGGGAGCCTCTCGTGCCGAACAAATCAACTTTACTTCTCTCAGTTGCAGGGACATCTTTTATCTCTTTGTCAGCAACTGCGGCAACCATTGCTAGCTGGTCAATCACTACTGCTTTCCCAACCGGTGCGGGAAATGTGCCAACAGGCACCACCTACAGCGTTGGTCAAGCAGATCAAGGGGAACTTGTGACCGGAACGAATCTCTCGAGCGTACATGCTCTTGCTGCAGCTACCTACACATCACCTTCGGGAAATGGATCAACATACGCATTTAGTAGCAACAATTGGTCAATCGGCGATTACTACCAAGCCGCTCTTTCAACAAGTGGATTTGAAAGTATCTCAGTTTCATGGGATCAGGCTCGAAGCGCGACTGGTCCATCATCCTTTGAGATGATTTTCAGCGTCAATTCTGGTGCAACTTGGAGTACTGGGGTTACTTACACGGTCCTGCAATCAGGCGGGGGCGGTGCTCTTGGAACGTGGAATACCACAACTTACAATTCGCTCTATACATCTACTCAATCACTTGCTGGCGCAGAAAATGCTTCGTCAGTTCTTGTACGCTTTCGAGCTCTTGTATCTGGGGCCTCTAGCGGAAGCAATCGAATCGACAATGTTGTGTTCTCTGGAAACTTGGTTCCTGCTCCAGGCGCGATCGCACTTCTTGGCCTTGCGGGATTGATCGGTCGTCGTCGCCGCTGAAATGTTGCGACTCTAAAATTCTGAACAAGTAACAAGAAGAAAACCCCGACAATTGTCGGGGTTTTTACGTTTTTTGGGGTTCAAGGATGGTTCCCTATGGGCAGATCTCACCCCACACGCTCAGTAGGGAAGCGAGGTCGAGACCATCAGTTGTTCCATCTCCGTCGATATCGCCACCAGTACTTCCCCAGCCGGAGAGCAGAGCGGTCAAATCAGAACCATTGATCAGTTGATCATTATTTAGGTCCGCCGGGCATGGAGGGGCAATCATGACAAGGGTGGGCCAACGAAAACTCGCCGCCGGAGTGATTTGATTGACGATTGTAATTTCGGTTCCAAGCGCAATATCGATCACCATCACACGAGTTCCACCGGCGTACAGGATGTTTCCATTGCCCAGCTTGAAGACACCACGCGGAATCGTCAAGAGCCCTGTGATTCGAGAAAGTTCAATTCCTGTCGCAAGGTCGTATTGAAAAATTCCACTTGGATCGGTAAATCCTGCGACGAGAGCGCTCCCATCGTTTGGAAGATGAATATGTTGCGGGAAGTCAATTCCATTGATCCCATCGCTGTCGTGCCAAGTTGGTGATTCAACAACACAGTCGTCGTGGAGTAATTCGATGTCTTCACCGCCAGAACTGGCAGTTCCAGAATCGCCGATCAAAAAATTCCCGTTGCCGATATATGCGATATCTCTCGGTGAAATGATGGAATTTGCAACGCACCAAATTCCAAATTCGGTTCCGTCATAACGAACACGGTTCAATTGTCCAATTGTTTTCGATCCACTGGTTATGGATGTGCTGAAGTAAATCCAGTCGCCGACCATTTCCAATCCGTACGCACGGCTGACACCATCATCTGGACCAACGACCGTGCGTAGATATGTTCCGCTTGTGGAGTATTCGAATATCGCATTTGCAACCTCGTCCGAAATGAGCAAAGTCTCAAAGGGGGTGACAACAATTTCGATTGGTTGGCTGAGATGCCCATCGCTTGGGATGAAATTATTGCTGATCAAGCTTCCATCAAACGGACTGAAGGCCCAGACATTATCGCCAAGCGAATTTGGGATCAATAAAACATCCTCTGCATGAACAGTCGAGATCACGCAAGAAATGGAAATGGCGGCAAAGATTGAATGGGAGGAAAATTTCGTCACAATGAAAATGTATCACCGAAAGTAAGAGATTCAAAAAAAGTCAATAAGATTAGTGTTCTTTGAGATCATCCCAAAATGGAACGGCGGCGTTTGACATAATCCCACACGACAAATCGATCGAGTTCTTTTCCTGCGACAAAGAAAACGCGTCCGCCGGTTGATTCCGCCATTCGGTGAGCGAATTGCACATCGTCCTCGGTCTGACTCCAACTTGGGAGCAAAAAGATATTGATCGTGATACCCGCATCTTTACAGCGCATCGCTTCGCGGATCGTTTCACCTTCAGTGCGAGGATCTGGTGGATACATCATAAAGAGATTGCTTCCTTCGAAATGCGCTGTTGGCAATCCGTCCGTGATCAGCATCACCTGACGATTTGGAGTCGGCCTTCCACCGAGCCATTGCCGCGCCAGTTGCAGCGCGCGTTGAATGTTTGTGAAGTGAAGCGGCAGATCCATCTCTGTGATATCGGGATCAGACATGTCGGCGCGCAAACGAACAACTGGTTCGTTGATCGTCACAGGCTTGGGCATGATGTTTGGAATCTCTCCAGACGCGCGCAATTTCGCGACCGTATACATCTCGATGAACTGCAGAAAATCTCCTGGATATTCGCTGCGAATCAAACCATCAAGTGCGAGCGCCATCCGCTTTGCTTGGACATACTGCCCGCCGTAACGCATCGAACCAGACATATCCATGATGACCGCAGTGGCGCACTTTGGTTGTTGTCGTGTCTTGTGCACCACGATGTCGTCGTTACGCATTCGAACGGGCGTGCCGGGAATGCGTGATCCGTCGGAAGATTCGCGCAGCAGTGCGTTGACCATACTTTGTGGAATATCCATCGCCGCAGGACTGTCGCCAAATTCATATTCGCGCGTCGATGGAAGTTCAACGGCGCCGTCGGGACTCGCAACGCCATCATGTCGACCGCTGCGGGAAGCTTGCAGACTTCCGAAAATTGTCGAGAGAAGCGTTCGCTGATACAAGCGCATTGCCTTTGGAGTGACTTGCCATCCACCTTCTGGCGTCTTGGCAAGACCCGCGTCTTCTGCGAGTCTTTGTAAAAGTTCGTTGACACGCTTCTGCGCATCGCGCAGAGAATCCACTTGTTCTTGAGGAGCAAATTGTTGAAGCGCATCCATATCAATGATCGCGGGCTTGGCGTTCTTGAGAGCTTCGCGAAGTTGCCCGAGTAGTCGTTCGATTTCTTCAAGTTCCCCCTTGATTTCCATTGCATGAGGGACATCAAGCGCCTCTCGACCTGTAAAAGACCATCGGGATCCAAGTTGGTCGATCTCGTATTTTTCTCCCAGCCTCTCAAGCGCATGCGTCAATGCGCGCTGTGATTTCGAACCTTCTGGAAGGCGATACCAGAGCCGTTCCAAATCGCGAAGTTGTTCGTCTGCAATCGCGCGCGCGATTCGCTTGGCAAGTTCGGCATGCTCGCCACGCGGCACGGCATCAGCAGCGGCATTGATGAATGCACGCGCCGCATCTTTGACTGCGGGGGCAGGGTCGAACGTTTCCAGAATGCGCGCCTTGCGTTGTTCGAGTAATTCGATCAGCGCATCGATACTGGGACCAAGTCCTTGAATTTGTGAAGGGTCGATGTGAATCGCATTGGCAAGTTCTTCATCTGTGAAGTGGCGCATCGATCCATGGCCGAGCAAATGTTCCAGCGCACCCTTCGCTGCGCCGCTCGCATCCGAAGGTTGCGAGTTTCCAAATTTCACTGCGTCATAGCCGAGATATGTATGCACAACTCCACCGAGCGGTTGCGGCGGCAGAAGCGAAGGGATGTATTCCTGCTCTTCCACGGGATTATTTCATCTCGTATGCAACGCGACCATGCTTTGTTGTGCGGCTGACTCGGTCAGTCGCCCACAATCCTGCGAGCACGAATTCCGCGCACGAAGCGCGCACGCCCGCGTCACCGCCAGCATTCACTTCGAAGGCTTTCTCCCACGCTTGCGGAACGCTCTTCAGACGCTGCACATATTGCTCGCTTGGCACGAGTTCTCCAACTTCGATGCGTACACCTTTGGCGAATGCATCTGCGATTGCAGGCAATCCGTGCTCTTCGACATATTCCTTAAAGACCACACCGACCGCTTCGGCGACGATGGCGTCAATCACTTGTCGCTCATTCATTTGATGGCTTCCCATCAGATCAAGTTCAAGCTTTCCAAGCGCCGAAGAATGCAAATGTCCAAGATCACTGATGCGGGGCACGGCGGGATTTTCGCCGAGTTGGATCGCGCGTCTGCGTGCGCTTGCAACCATCGTGCGCCAATTTGCCGCGCTGAATCGTGCGCTCACTCCCGATGCTTGATCGACAAATTTGCTTTTGCGCGCGGCGATAGAAATTTCCTCGATCACACGATCCATAAATGGTGGCACGATGACCGGAAATGTTCCACCCAGATCCATTCCCGACTCTTGCCGCGTGATCGCAATGCCTGCGTCCCGCTCGCGTGGATAATGCGTGACCACTGTGCTGCCGATGCGATCCTTCAATTGCGGAATCACCTTGCCCGAACGGTTGTATGTCGTGGGATTTGCGCTGAAGACAAGCAAGACATCGAGATCGAAACTGACTGGATACCCGCGGATTTGCACATCGCGTTCTTCCAGGACATTAAAAAGTCCAACCTGAACAAGTTCGTCAAGATCTGGCAGTTCATTCATCGCAAAAATCCCGCGGTGCATGCGTGGAACCAATCCAAAGTGCAGCGCCTCTTCCGCGCCCATACTTGTTCCCGCGGCCAGTTTCGAAGGATCAATTTCACCAATCAAATCCGCGAACTTTGTTCCAGGCGCAAGTCGTTCCGCATATCGATCGCCGCGGTGCCACCACGCGATTGGAGTTTTTTCTGGCGTCGTGTTCGCCAGCATCTCGCGCCCCGCGCGCGTGATCGGCTGTTGTGGATCTTCATGCACCGCGCAACCGGGAATATCCAAGTATGGCAACCACTCATCAAGAAAATTGGGAAGCATTCGCATCAGCCGACTCTTGCCTTGACCCTTTTCTCCAAGAAACAGAATGTCATGTCCGGCGATGATCGCAGTCGCAAGTTCGGGTAAGACCGTGTCGTCATAACCCAAGATGCCAGGAAACAAACTGGACGCACCTTTTTCGCCAGCCGCCGAAGATATTGCAAGCGAATGCTCGAAGTTCGATCGCAGTTCTGTCTTGACAGTGCGGCTTTTCCAGCCAGAAGCGAGGAGTTGTGCGAGAGTGTGTTGATTTGGTTTATTGGCGGACATGTTCATGTGATTCGATTTTCTTCAAATGAGGGATGACTTCTTTATTGTTTCATTCTTGCAAATGGGTGGGTGGGGAATGCTAGGACGATCATCCCCGCATCGCTCACTATTGCCGCAGCGATCATAAAAAAAAGACCCCGGCGCGGGCCAGGGTCGTGTGAATTCTCTGTGAATCAGGCGAATAATCGGAAATCAATCATCACAAGCTGAACTTACTTTCCGTCCTTGGATTCACTCTTTCCCTCGTCCTTGACTTCGTATTCAGCATCGATCACATCGTCCTTGCCCTTGGCAGCACCGGCTCCGCTTTCGCCTGCCGTCGCTCCTTCCGCCTTCGCGCCCTTGTTGGCTTCGTATGCGGCCTTGCCAAGTTCCATCGCGGCATCGTTGAGTCCCTTGACTGCCGCCTCGATCGCAGCGCGGTCATCTTCCTTGACTTTCGATTCAAGATTGGAGATCGCACTTTCAACATTGCCGCGACTTTCTGGAGAAATCTTGGCGCCATGTTCTTCGAGTGTCTTCTTCGTCGCATAGATCACTTGCTCCGCTTGGTTGCGAATGTCGACAAGTTCGCGGCGCTTCTTATCCGAACCTGCGTTTTCTTCGGCCTCGCGGCGCATGCGATCAACTTCATCCTTGCTCAAACCGCTCGAGCCAGTAATGCGAATCTCCTGCTTCTTTCCGCTGGACTTGTCCGTCGCGGTGACATTCATGATGCCGTTGACATCGATGGAGAACTCCACTTCGACTTGAGGCACGCCGCGAGGAGCAGAAGGAATTCCCGTAAGGTCGAATCGTCCAAGACTTCGGTTATCTGCGGCAAATTCGCGGTCTCCCTGAAGAACATGAATCGTCACCGATGACTGATTGTCCGCAGCGGTCGAGAACACTTCCTTCTTGCTGGTTGGAATCGTGGTGTTGCGCTCGATGAGTCGTGTCATCACGCCGCCGAGCGTTTCCACGCCAAGCGACAGAGGAGTGACATCGAGCAAGAGCACATCTTTCACTTCGCCTTGCAACACTCCGCCCTGAATTGCCGCACCAACTGCGACGACTTCATCTGGGTTGATGCTGCGATCAAGTTCTGTCGTCTGGAAAATTTCCTTGGCGATCTCTTGCACCTTTGGAATGCGGATTGATCCACCAACCATCACAACATCTTGGACATCCTTTGGATTCAGCTTGGCATCCTTGAGGCAAGTCAGGCATGGTCCACGAAGACGCTCGAAAAGATCCGCGCAGAGTTCTTCAAACTTGGCGCGCGTGACAGTGACTTGCAAATGTTTCGGTCCGTTCTGATCGGCCGTGATAAATGGCAGATTGACCGCAGTTTCCATTTGGGTCGACAATTCGATCTTGGCTTTTTCAGCGGCTTCTTTCAGTCGTTGAAGCGCCATTGGATCTTTACGAACATCGATGCCTTCTTTCTTTCGGAATTCTTCGCCGACAAAATCGATGAGGCGTTGATCGAAGTCATCACCACCGAGATGTCCGTCGCCATTTGAAGCGAGAACTTCAAAGACGCCGTCGCCGACATCGAGAATTGAGATGTCGAATGTTCCGCCGCCGAGATCGAAGACGGCGATACGCGAATTCTTGCGTTTTTCCAAACCGTATGCCAAAGCGGCGGCGGTTGGTTCGTTGATGATTCGCTCGACTTTCAGTCCAGCGATTTCGCCAGCGTCTTTTGTTGCTTGCCGCTGCGCATCGTTGAAATATGCAGGCACGGTGATCACAGCGCGATCAACTTTTTCGCCGAGATATTCCTCCGCAACTCTTTTCAAGTCGCGCAGAATCATTGCCGAAATTTCTGGTGGCGTGAATACCTTGCCGCGAATATCCACCTTGACCAATTCTTCCGGTCCACCTGTGACGGCGTACGGAACTCTGGTTTGCTCTTCCTTTACTTCAGAGCCTCGGCGGCCCATAAAGCGCTTGATCGAGAAGACCGTGTTCTTGGGATTGGTGATCTGCTGATGACGAGCGGGCTGACCGACAAGCTGCTCACCCTTTTCGGTGAAGCCGATGACGGATGGAGTTGTGCGATTTCCTTGTGAGTTGATGAGAACCTTGGGCTGTCCGCCCTCCATAATTGAGACGACGGAGTTGGTTGTTCCAAGATCGATTCCGATGATTTTTGACATAGTGTTGTTTCCTTTCGTTTCTGCCCTTTGTGGGGGCGAGACGGTAGAGCAAAAACTATGCCAATTCACTCTTGGGCAAATGTGGGGTGGGAAATCGCTATTCTCGCTGACATGAATCAAACACCCCCAAGCGATATTCGTCTCGCGGTCGCAGTCGAGGCAATTTTGGCAGGTTTGGGGGCACTTCGAGTGATTTTGCGAAATCCGCGCGCGCGGGAACCTGTCATCAAACCCGATGGATCGCCCGTGACCGCTGGCGACCTTGCAGTCCAAATGGCAGTCTGTTCCGTAATCGCTAAACGTACTCCGCAGTGGATGGTGGTTGGTGAAGAAGGGGAAGCGAGCGTCTTGGGCGATGCGGGTGCGGAAATTCTCGCCCGTGCGGTTGAGGCAGTTCGGGAGTCGATGGGGTCTGATGCGCCGCGTGATCCAAGCGTCTTCCTTGCAAATCATCCGAAGCCTGAAGGATCGACATGGTGGACGGTCGATCCTATAGATGGAACAAAAGGATTTCGCAGCGCGCGACATTACGCACTCTGTTTGGGGCTCATCGAAAACGAACGCGCGACCGTTGGCGTCTTGAGTTGTCCCACGCTGGTGATGGGAAAAAATTTACTGGACATCGGATCGGACGAACAATATGGAACTGTGTATGCCGCACTCAAAGGTCATGGCGCGTGGAAGTTTCAACCAGAGGATGGAGTCACTCAATTACCAAAGACCGCTGTGCGATTGCGCCGGCCAAAACACACTGCGCCAACTTGGCGTGTCTGCGATTCGATTGAAGGGGGTTCTCGAGCAGAGCGTATGCGAGGCATCATGTCTGCGACCGGATTGACTTGGAATTCCGTTTCGCTGGACAGCCAATGCAAATATGCGCTCGTCGCCGAAGGAGTCGCAGATTGTTTTATGCGTGTGCCCGCTTCGTATGGCGCGGAAAAAGTCTGGGATCACGCGCCTGGCGCGGTTGTCGCAGAAGAGGCAGGCGCTATCGTCAGCGATCTTGCTGGAAAACAGCTCATTTTCGCTGGAGATTCGCTTGATCAAAATGTTGGAACGCTGGCGTGCGACGGGGAAATTTATCCTGTGATTTGTGCGACTGCATCGACGCGTCTTTCGAGCTCGACAAAGTCAGTTTCAAATTCGACCAAGCCAAAATCCACGGGACTTCAGGGTTGATCTTTCTGAAGCGGCTTTGGTTTGTTTGCTTTCTCATCGTCGGATTTGCCGTGTCGATTGCTTGGGCAATCGGCAGAGTGATGACCGACAGAGTCGCTGTCATCCAATCGTTGCACTGGATACCGACAATCATTGCGCTTGCGATCACCGTCGTCTGCGCATCGATTTTGAGTGGATCGAGTTGGCGCAGATGTCGCCGAATTCTTTGGATGATCGCGTGCCTCCAAGGGGTAATTTTTCTTGTACAGGATTATGCCATCGCACGCACCACGCCTATGACAATCGCGGATCGTGATTCCGCAATTCGCATTGCTCATATCAATGTGAATTGGCCTGGAGAAAGAGCCAAAGTGTCGGCTCGTAAACTTTCTGATTCTTTTCGCCGCTTGTATGGCGAGAATGGGCCAGATGTATTTTTTGTCTCCGAATTTGGAGGACTGCTTGGAACCGAGATTCTTGAGGAGTATTGCCCAAAAAACGCGACAGCAGTTTCAATCGGCCGCTTTGCAGTTGTGAGTCGAGTGCCGATCACCGAAGTGATTCCACTTTATGACGATTCGAAGTCGACCGCCGCATTTGTGCGCTTTGCACCTTGGAAGGGAAATGTATCTTGGTCGGCACTTCTGATTGACTTGCCTTCCAATCCTGCAATTTCCAGATTCAAGATGTTGGGAGATTTGCGATTGCGTCTTGATGCGCTCGCGACTCCCGCGCCCGACATCATCCTTGGAGATTTCAACACTGTTCGTGGAGGCGCAGCGATTCAAAAATTTGCGCCAAAGATGCAAGATGCATTCGCGGAGGCTGGCATCGGATATGGCGCGACATACCCACGCATCTTTCCGCTGTTGCATATCGATCAAATGTTGTTCGGGCCCTGCATCACAGTCAAGGAATACAAGATCATAGATACTGGTTCGGGAGCGCATCGCATGCAAATTGCGACGATTCAGAGCAAAAAAGATTCCTAGAAATGACAAAAAGTGCTGTGATTATTTTACGAAACTCTTCCAGAGTTGGTTGTAAGCACTCTCGGACGGAGGGTTGTCGAAAGTAGTAGAACTTAATGTGTTTCGTAGAAGCATCGAATGATCGGACCAAAATCGAACAGAAGAATCTCCAAGAAGTATGTTTGTTCCGGTCAAATGGTTAATGTCGGATTTTTCGCGCATACCATCAACCACGAGAGGATTTTCTGCTGTTTGATCGAATAAATATCTTGGTTGGTGCTTCGAGTTGTCAGTATCACCGATGAAGTGATAGTTTGAATAGATCCTCTCCGGAGAAAATTTCGCAATCGGATCGAGTTGTTGAAAATTATGGTTTCCACGGTGGCATGGACAAAAGAAGCAACGAGGATTATCTAGAAAATTATTTCCATCCCCGATGAGCAGACCGAGTCCATCCCATTGTTTGGACAAAGTCGAGTCGTCCATAACCCCCGTGGTCAAAGCAATCATTTCTGATTGCTTCTCGTTGCCTTCGTTATCAAAAATCGTCTCTGGTAAACGTTCGCCGTTTTGAAATGCATATAGATAGATTGCCAAACCAATCTGTCGAAGATTCGAACTACACTGAATTCGATTCGCGCTTTCGCGAGCTGCTCGCAATCCCGGCATCATGATGCTCATCAAGAGTGCAACGATGGAAATCGTGACAAGCAGTTCAATAATTGTGAAGCCAGTTTGAATACGGTGTGAAGATCGCAAAGACCGGACCTTGGGGAGATCCAGCCAATATTTTCGGTTCCGAAGTTTTTCGCATGTTCGAAAGAGCATGTCAAACTCCAACCAAACCGAGCGGAACTTCTCTTTGCCGCTTATGTTGATATTGTGACACGGTTTTTCAATAATGAAAGGCTAAGGTTCAATTTTTCTTTGACTTACAAATTATTTTTCGTGCCTAATTATTGAAAAAATCAGAAAGAAAGTTTGCATTGACCCGAATTCGAGGCACAATAGACTTGAGAGGAGAAGATGGATCTCTTCTACCGACGTTTTTTGATGGAAAAACGCTGGAAGGAACGCTGAAAAGTTATATTTGACCTGATTGGTGGGTTGTGTATTTGGTCTGGACAATCCACTCGGGAGGAGATGGGTATGGAAAACGAAGACTGGTTATTGATGCAACAAGTCGCTCAGGGCAAAGAAAATGCCTTGAGGACGCTGTATGACCGCTTTGGAAACCTCGTTTTTCGAAATGCCTGCCAGGTTCTCGGATCCGTTTCGGAAGCCGAAGACGCCACCCAAGAGGTTTTTGTCCAAGTTTGGAAAACCTCTGATAGGTACGACCCTACTCGGGCAAAGCTGATCACTTGGGTTATGCTCATTTCTCGAAGAATGTTTATCGACCGGCTTCGCCGCCGAATGGTGAGGCCAAACTCGATTTCTCTAGACGAAGGTCTGCACGACATAGCCACTGCCGAGACCAATGACAACGAAATCAAGGAAAGCGGTGCAGCCATTCGTCGCCGTATGGGCGAACTTCCTGAATTGCAGAGGGAAGTCATCGAAAGGGTTTATTTGCAGGGTTATTCGCTTCGCGAAGTGGCTGAACAGCGAAATATGCCAGTTGGTACGATTAAAAGTGCTTTAAGCCGCGGTTTGGGAAGACTGCGCGAAAAGTTTGGGATGGAACAGTCGGGCTGATTCTGCGATTGAAAAAGACTTGAGATTGAGGTTGAGGTTTTAGGGAATAATGCGACGGATGGCTGTTGCGATGCGTATAAAAGTTTAGAGGGAATGACTGGCTTGTTGCCAGTCTCCTCAGGAGGACTGTGGTGCCGAGTGGCCCGCAGTGGGAAAATGGGACACGGCGGTGATTGCGCTACTCCCGGACTGAGGGTTTTTAGGGCCCGCAGTTGTTTTTTATGTCAGAGGTGTTTATGACAACTTACTCTTCCAACCGCGACGAAATTTTAGAGCTTGCCCAACTTGAGGTACTCGGAGCACTTGAAAGTGCCGACTGCGCCCGACTTGAGCGACTCTTCAGAGATGCAACTCCGCAAGTGCAGCGTGAGGTCATTGATGTACAGGAGTTCATGACTATGCAATCCGCGCTATTGCCAGCGATCGAGCCCGAGCGCTCGCTTCGACTGCGTGTGCTGGCGTCTGTCGCGCAAGCCATTGAAGAAAATGATTCAGAACTTATGCCGATCGCCAAGATTGGAAAAAAGATGCAAGGAAATTCTTCTGGATATAGTTCGTCGTCCGACGAAACGGCAGGCGGCGAATCATTTGCCAGTGCGGCAGCGTCTCAGGCTCACGGACCAAGTCGTGCAATTCAAATGCGAGTTGCAGAAGATGTTCACTGGAGACGATCCGCTCGTGTGTGGCGTGTGACATGTATCGCCGCTCTTGGTGCACTCATTACCGTTTCAGCTGTGTTAATCTCGAATTCTCGACAATCTGCTCGCATCAGCGAACTTGCTCTTCAAAATGCGACTGCGGACGAATTGATGAAAAAAATAGGTCCTGGTTTATCGGAATTCCTTGATAAACGATGCGTTGTGAAGGGTTTGGTTGGAGCGACGGTTCGCGACAACGGAGCCGCGATCGTCTCGCTTTCACCGACCCTTGATTCCGTGTTTGTCATGTGGATCGATCTTCCTGCGAATCAAAATTTTTCATTGCAGTTATTCGAC
>SXSS01000145.1 GCA_005792145.1 Planctomycetia bacterium
ACAAGTATGTACCGCGCTCTAACAAACTCTCGCATTCGATCACTCGCTTTTCTGCTGCCTTTCCTCGCATATTCGACTGCGCTTGGGCAAAGTCCGCCAATCGTGAACTGGGTGCACAATCCAACAAGTGGCATCAACATTTACACCCTGACATATCGACCAACAAATGCGACTCCTGGCACTCGATATCCGGCCATTGTATTTGTTCCAGGTGGCGTCGGTACCAACACCACATTTTCTGCTGCCGATATGCAGGCGCAAGCGAATCAAGGATTCATCGCTGTCAGCTTTGATCCCGATGGTCGTGGGCTGAGCACTGGTGGCGGGATTTTTACAGTCGAAGATTTCGGCGGGAATATTCAGCAAGATGGGTTGCATCAAGTTCTCAAGTATGTCTCGACACGCAATGATGTCTATGCCGACAATATTTTCATTCAATCTCGATCGTTCGGTGTCACGATGTCCGCCGGAGCGATCGCAAGATATCCACATACGCCGCAAGTGAAAGCACTCGTTCAATGGGAAGGTCCAGCCAATCGATCAGATACAGCAAGTATGACTGGACACGACATTGCCGACAATGCTTGGTGGTTTTCACGTGAGCCAATAAATTTTATTGACAAATTTCAAGGTGACTTCATTTCGATTCAATCGCAGATTGATCATGCGCAACCAGATCATCTGCACACGATCCTGTTGAACAACCGTGCGGTCAATCTCGCAAGCGGTGGGGCTGGCCGGTCGCGGTTTACTCGTGTCAATGGACCAACGGGCGCAGGATCAAACCTCGCGAACCAGATTTTTGTTGGGATAACGCTTGCTTCCACGCTGCCAGAAACAATTGGTCTCGAGCCATTTATGCGTGGAATTATGCAGGAATTGGTTGCTCGTCCAGTGCGTCCTCGCGTTGGCGATATCAATGGCAACGGATCCGTCGACGGCGGAGATTTGACAATGATTCTCGCCGCGTGGGGCACAAATAATGCTGATGCGGATCTGAATGACGATCGTCAAGTCAATGGCGCGGATCTTGCATCGCTGCTTGCAGCTTGGACAACTGGTGGCGGCAGCACTGGGGCTTGGAATCACAATATCGATGTGTATGTCTTTGCGCCTGGAGCGAGTCCAGTTCGCGTTCATACATTTCCTCGAGCAGGAGTTTCGTCTGTTGCTTCATTCTCATCGGGGGAATTGATCGCGGCATTTCAATGGTTTCCAGAGACGCCAGTCGAATCCTTCGACCGCATCGCATTCAGTCGTTCATTGGATAATGGTTTGACGTGGACTGCGCCAGCGACGATGGTGTTGACTGGTTTAGCCGTCGACGATCGATCGCCATTCGATCCAACGCTGACAATTCTTGATGACGGACGCATTCGACTCTATTTCACGATGAACAAACTTACTCCTGGCGCAATCCCTCGCATCGGCAGCGCAATCTCAACGGACGGTGTTCACTTTGCACTCGAGCCTGGCGATCGTTTTGCTGTGAGTGGTCAGATGGTCATCGACTGCGCAGTTGCTCGACTCAATGGTGTATGGCAGTTACTTTCGCCGAGTCAAACTGTTTACGAAACTGCGTTTCGTGCTACGAGTATTGATGGATTGAACTTCGTGCGTGAAGCTGATGTCACTGGTACATCGTCAAAACGCTGGCTCGGCGCAATGATTCAGATTCCAAAAGGTCTGCGTTTTTATGGCACGAGCAATAGTGGAATTTGGAGTGCTCGCACGACCAACGGCGCAACTTGGGTGATGGATAGTTCGACATATCCCGTTGCGGGAGCAGATCCAGGCGTTGTAGTTCTTCCCAACGGCTCTATTTTGATGACTGTCACTGGGCCAGCTGGCGGGGGCTAAAAAAACAATTCAGTCAATTTTCACCGATTTGGATCTGTTCTGGTTCCACAATTTCACTTTCTTGGCACGATGCTGGCGGAGTCGATCCTCGCGACGGTGCCGCATCGGCATTTCACATTCACCATTTATAAGATGATTCAAAAATTACCGCGGCCGTACTTTCGATTTCACCGCGGAATGCTTGACGATCCGATGCGGTGAGTGCGGACTATGACTGCGAAATTTGATTGCTGGTTCGGAGTGCGATCCACCGCGGGAAACCATCAAAGGAGAATTTCCGTTTGATGAACGCCGCCGACCGCGCTGCATTGGTGGAGTTCTTGAAGTCGATCTGAGTCATAACTTTGCCGCAGATTGATTGAGTGGATTCTTTCATGTCATCGGGATTTAAATCAATCGAATGATCAATGTCAGATATTGCGCGAGTTGCCGTCCAAGCGCTCTGATGGCGACGACGCCGGACTCGTCACTTTCACATTTGGGATTTCGCTGTGTTCAATCTGTGCCGAAGTAACGCGTATTGAGTGCTTTTGAGAAGCCTGATTCTTCAAGGTGCAAGATTGCAAGGTTGATCAATATTCGGTTGGGGCTTGCCTTGGGCAAAGCAAAAGCATATTTGTGCGGTTCGAAGAGCGGTCCAACTTCTGTCAGCGGTAACTCTGGATGCGCATTATCGAAAAATTGAAGAGCTGGGGCATCGAAGACGATCGCCTGAATGTCATGCGCAACGAGGGCAGTCACAGCAGACGGAAGGTCGTCGAAGCGACTGATATCCCATCCACATTGTGCGGCATATTCCGCACCGGGCGTATCAGTGATGACTCCGACGGACTTTCCACCAAGATTATTCGGGCCAGAAATTTCGTTTCGAAGGCGCTGTGTAGTCATGACTGAAGTGACGCTTGATGTGATATATGCCACAAGAGCAACGCCAGAAATTATCCAAATTGCAGCAAGAACTCGCCCAATTGGTCCTTGTCCACCTTTGTAACTGCTTTTTCCTGTCATGACAACGGAAACCACGTGATAGAACGAGAGGGATAATCCGTGGTGCCACTGTTTTGGATAATCTTTTTCAAATTTTCGCAGAACAATCGTCGCGACGATTGTCAGGACGACAACCGCTCCAGCAAGCAAGCTGATAAATAAAAGATGTCCATCCTCGCGCAAACCTTCAAGCAATCGAACGATGGAGTGCCGTCGATCTGCATTGATCATCACGCGCAAGCCCGTATGGAAAAATGGCGTGCAGAAATCGACACTTTGAAAGCGCTTCTCCGTGACCGTCAAATCGGAGATTGCAAGATCGATTTCCCCACGAGATACTGCTTCGAGGAGGGAATGATCGTGTGGGAATTCACGATAGATGAATGGCGACTGTTTATCGGCGGAGATCTTTTCCCAGAGTTCAATTGCGAATCCCGAATAATCTCCGTTTGGTTTCTTGATCACAAATGGCGGACTCACAAAAATCCCGACAGTCAGTTGATTTGGCGTTAGTGGTGATTGTGCAGCAACCTTTGTTGGTGCGACCAGAGCAAACAAGATCAGACAAACAAATGAAGGGATATTCATACATTTGATCATAATCCAACTGATTGAGATTATTCTGCACCATCTCCTTGGGCGTTGTAACTTCCGTGCGAATATGTTTTTCATTACGAGAAGACTCCAGTGAATTTACTCCCGCCAAATCCTTCCAAGTGGCTCAAAAATCGCACACTGCCGCTGCTCATTGCGTTGGTCGCATTGATTGCTTTTCATCCGTTGTTTGTTCTAGATGGGGAGGCTACAAGTGATCTTTTTCCTGGACTTGTCGTCTGCGTTCCTCTCTTTGGTGTGATCGCGTTGACCAATAGAAAACGCTCCATTCCACTGGTGGTTCTTTTTGTTGTGATGATCACTTGGTCTTGGTTGGTGTACGGCTTTGATCAAGTTGCTGTTGCACGAAGTCCAATCGCATATCTGGCTTGTGCCTATTACATTTATGCAATCATCGCTCTTTCGAGCGAGATGTTGAGGAATGATTCGTTGATCGATGACCGTGTATATGGTGGCATTACGATTTATCTGTTGGCTGCCATGATGTTCTCCAGTATTCATCGACATGTTTCTGCGATCGATCCCGATGCCTATTATCTGACTTTGGTGGATAAGCCAATGTTGCTTTTGTGGAATGACGCCCTTTATTTCTCGATCAGTACGATTTCAACTGTTGGATATGGTGACATCATTCCAAGGTCGCCATGGGCACGCGCGGTGTGCATGCTCGAAGCAGTTATTGGAGTCTTCATCACAATTGTCTTCATCGCCCGTTTGGCATCCTTGCCTGCCAATCCTGCAAAGCACAAGCATTAGACGGAGATTCTAAATGCAACGAGTCGCCTTTCGAATGCAACTTTTTCCAGGTATGGTGGTTGAGTACAAAAGACGACACGATGAAATTTGGCCCGAACTTGCGGAAATTTTGCGACGGGCGGGAATATCAGAATATTCCATTTTTCACGATGAATCTTCGGACAACCTCTTTGGCGTCTTGCGATGCGATGATGCCACTGTGCTCGATCAACTTCCAGATAATCCCGTTGTGAAGAAGTGGTGGGCATCAATGAAAGATGTAATGGAAACAAATCCAGACAATTCGCCAGTCTCGTGCGTGCTGCATGAAGTTTTTTATCTCCACTAGGCTTTCAAACACTAGGCTTTCAAACACTAGG
>SXSS01000028.1 GCA_005792145.1 Planctomycetia bacterium
CACAACACCTGCGCCAGCCTGAAGGTGATATTCCCAGGCGTGATTCACTTTGGCGATCTGCGTATTTGGTGAAACCGGAACGACGATTGTGCGAAGTGCGATTGCCATATCAAGATCTCCATTCCAACCCATCGCACCAAGTCCACCTGCGTATGGACCGCGACGCAGCGGTTCGAGTTCGTCAATGATCTGAATCGCACGAACTTTCGGCGCGCCACTGACAGTGCCGACGGGCAATGTTGCGCTGAGCGCATCCCATGCATCGCATTCGCCGCGAAGCGTACCGCTGATCGTCGACGAGATATGCATCACATGCGAAAATCGCTCGATCTCCATACACCGATCGACATGAACTGAACCAGATTGACAGACGCGCCCAAGATCGTTGCGACCCAAATCCACCAGCATCGTGTGTTCCGCCCGTTCTTTTTCATCCGCAAGCAATTCTTTTTCGAGCGCCAAATCTTCGGCAGGCGTCGCACCTCGCTTTCGAGTGCCCGCAAGCGGTCGATTGACAACTTGAGTCCCACGAGTTCTGCAAAGAATCTCTGGACTCGCCGCAACAAGAATGCATCCACGCGCTTGAAGATAGACCTGATATGGGCTGGGATTGACAACTCGCAGCGCGCGATAGACATCGAATGGATCGACTTTGCTCTTGCGAACGAAGCGCTGACTGAGAACAACTTGAAAGGCATCACCTGCTGCGATGTATTCCTTGGCACGAGCGACTGATGATTCGAATTTTGCACGACCAGTCAAACTTGTTCCAGCATCGCGTGGACGCGCCGTGGTATCGAGATCGATTCTTCCCGTTGGCATATCCAAATGCGTTGCAGTCAAACGATGTTCAATTTGATCAAGCGCCTTTGCGCCCGCGGCGGCGATGTTTTTGTCGGCGTATTCGCCAGGCAAAATTGCACAGACGATGAACAGCGTCTTGGTCGCATGATCGAACACAACAACATCTCGATAGAGCGCCATGTGCATATCCGGCAGATTGCGATCGTCTTTCGGGGCGCGATCAAATGGCAATTTTTCTGGCTCGAGCCAACGAACCGCATCGAATCCCACAGACCCAACCCATCCTCCGTGAAAAGATTCTGGAAGCGGCCCGCGTGCATCAATGCCTGACCAACTTTGCGTTTCTCTCAGTACAGCGAGAGGATTGGCGTGATGCAAAGTTCGTTCGGTTCGTTTTCCATCCGCGGCACTCTGAGTGATCGTGACTTGTTGCCCCTTGGCGACAATTTCAATCGCCGGTTGCGCGCCAAGCATGGAATATCGCCCGACCGATCCACCTTGTTCGACAGATTCCAAGAGAAAACTTGTCGCCGTGCGCTCATCAGGCGCAACAAGTCGTCTATACGCCAGCACTGGCGTCAGTTGATCGCTGAGGATTCGACGAGAGAAGAGAACGACTGGCGACTTCACGGTGGCAAGAATAGCCCGCCTCTGCTGCAAGTGCTTTGATGCGATCAGCGAACTCTGCGGGCATCCGCCAACGCGATTGCGATCGCATCCGCGACATCTGCTGGTGATGGTGGCTTCGCAAGTCCGCACTGCGCCGCGACTGCCAACTGCATCTGACGCTTTGTCGCTTGCCCATTTCCCGCGACGGCGCTCTTGATGGTGGCGGGAGCAAGTTCGCAAAGTGGCAAACCTGCGCGCGCAATCGCCAGCAGAATCACGCCGCGTGCATGAGCCATAATGATCGCAGTACGCACATGCTTGGTGTGCGCGAAAACTTGTTCGACTGCGACGCGGTCGGGATGCAATTCCGCGATGAGTGCTGCCAAATCTTGGTCCAAATCGCAGAGTCGAGATGCGACAGACTTCTTCGCGGAAAGTTTCAATATCCCCGCTTCGACAATCTTGATCGCGCCATTGAAATCAAGATCGACGCATGCATATCCAGTCCGCAAGAGTCCAGGGTCGATACCCATAATGCGGATGGTGCTTCGGCGTTTTTGTCGAGCGCTTCTCGGCACACTCATTGCGTTTCCATGACCTTTGCTCGGCCGCCAGGAAGATCGGAGATCAACAAACCATCACTCAGACGAATGATGCGCTGCGATCGTTCCGCAACTCGGTCGTCGTGTGTCACAAGAACAATTGTCAATCCATCAGCATGCAGTTGATCGATCACCACAAGGATCGATTCGCCGGTTGCAGAGTCCAAATTTCCAGTTGGTTCATCCGCCATCAAAATCGCAGGATTGGAAACCAGCGCGCGTGCGATCGCTGTGCGTTGCTGCTGACCACCCGAGAGTTCCGAAGGTCGATGCCCCGCGCGATCGGTCAAACCGACGAGGTCGATCTTTTCTTGAGCGCGCGCTCTGCGCTCTTTGCGAGGCAAGCCCTGATAAAAAAGTGGAACCTCGACATTTTCGATCACGGTGAGTTCCGAAATCAGATTGAACGCTTGAAAAACGAAACCGATTCGTCGTCCTCGCACTTGAGAAAGTCGCTCATCGTCGAGCGATTCGACATCGATCCCATCAAGTCGATATTCACCAGCAGTTGGTCGATCAAGACATCCCAAAATGTTCATCAAAGTGCTCTTGCCAGAACCGGACGCACCCATTATTGCCAGGTATTCCCCCATCGGAATCGTCAGATCGACGCCACGCAGCGCATCGACCATCAGCGATCCATCTGGATGGTTGTATCGACGGCAAATTCCAACAAGTTCTGCGGCGTATCCACTGTTCACAGCGGAGATGCTAACGGCACATTCATTCTTGGTTTGCTCTCTGATCATTGTGGACGACGAAGAATAAGTTCGATCGAAGTTCCTTCGACGGGAATTCGATCTGTCCACGATTCCCACATTGCTGGCGCGACATCGACACGATCTGGAATCACTTCTTCAAAGGCGATCACTTCGTCGCCAAATGTCACGAGTCCGACAATTGATCCGGTGTAATCCGCGACATAGTGTTCGCCAGCTCCAAGCGACTTTGGATTGGCACGAATATGCGAACCTGCGAAAACAAATCGATCGCAGGGAAAAACAACTGGCGCATTTGACGATGCATCGGCGGGAACGCCGCGCACCCATTCGCAAAGCGCGCGCTCATTGATGCGGCCATCATCCTCCCATCGCACGAACAATTGAACCTTCGAGCCTGTTGGTGGCTGAAAGTTTGTGGTCGATTTTCCCGAAGCATCTAGGGGTGTTTCGGTCCACGATCCAGGAGAGCCTGGCGTGAATCCTGCGGCAAGCAAAGCCGCGTGAATCATCTTCGGAGCTGCTTCGACTGCGAGCAATGATTCGTGTTCGCGTGTCCCAGCTTTGCAAACGAGTTGTTCAAGGAATCCGTTGCGCGATGCGATTTGTGCTCGAATGATCACTTCGAACTTGCTTCGATCAACTTGGATGTCGGGGCCGAGTTGCAGAGGGATTTGCAGATCTTGTTGCGCGGCAGTTATTGGCGAAGAAACAGGCTCTTTCGCCGTCGATGACGTCACGGGCGACGCGCAAGAATTGCCAAGCGATATGACAGCAACAATCCAGAGTGCATTTGATGTGTGTCTCATTAATTTTCTCGCAGCAGAGTAGTCAGTGCGACGAAAAGAAATCAAATCAAAAATAAAAAAGGCCCGGCGGAGGCAAGCCTCACGCCGAGCCCTTCCGGGGGCTTAGTAATTATCTAATAATAGTATTGCTGCGCTCAAAGTCAACTCCACCCTATGATTTCATAGCATCATCTGATTTTCCAATGACCCAATTCCCTGTCCCAACCACACTTTCCCGCGCCGTCCGCATTTTTGTTTGCCGCGATGCACAACCCCCTGCTTTGAATAGATCGCATAATTCTTTTGCCAGTTTTCCTTCCGCAAATGACATCGGCGCTTGGTATGAATTCGAGGTCTCAATTCATGGGATTCCAGAGCAAAATACGGGTTATCTGGCAACACTTGCTCAACTTGATGCGGCCGTTCGCAGTTCGGTCATCCCAGTCTTGAAAGCAAGATTGTTTTCACCCGCCAATGCATCTTCCCAGACTCCATCGCAACTCTTGCACACTCTGGCCAATGGCGTCGCAACGCATCTCGAACAGCCGATCGAATCTCTTTCTTGGAATATCTCCCCGTACCACCAATACTTATGGAAAGCCGACATGACAACCAAGACCACTCTGACCGCCACTTTTGAATTTGCCGCGTCGCACCGCCTGAATGACCCGTTGCGCACGCCAGCCGAGAATCAAATTTTCTTTGGCAAATGCAACAAGATCAATGGCCACGGACATAATTATCGCGTTGCTGTGTCGATTGTTGTTGCGGCCGACAACGCATTCGGCATGGCGGATTTGGAGGAAATTGTCGATCGATTGGTCATCGAGCGCTTCGACCATATGAACCTCAATATCGATTGTCCCGAGTTTCGTGCGACAAATCCATCAGTCGAACATATCGCCGCTGTGTGCTTCGACCTGTTGAAGAATCCGCTTGCAAAACATTCTGTGGTGCTGAAAAGCGTCCGGCTCTGGGAGACTTCAAAAACTTCCGCGACTGTCGAAGCTTCGTGAACCCGCTAGACTTCTTTTTATGGCACGACTCGTCAAATTTGAAGCGTTGAAACCAATCAAGATCGAACCGCAAGAGAAGGCAATTTTCGTTTGCGCGTGCGGACTGTCCAAAAACTTTCCACTGTGCGATGGACATCACAAAGGATGCGCCGAGGAACAACCTGGTTGCACATACGTCTATGACGCTGACGGGAAGAATCCAAAAATTGCCAGTGATCCAGCCAGTGATCCAGCCTGAAGTCAGCTGAGATCTTCTTCGCCCAGCAGCGTGAAGCGCTTGCGAAGCAAAATCTGCCCAGCCAAATATGTGTCGTCAACGGCCAATGCAACGCATGGCTCGCTTGCGGCACGCATAAGGACGGGATAGACAAATCGAATATTCAGTTCTGCGCCCAGCAAGTGCAGGCATAATTTGGTCAGCGACTGGCCTTGCCCAATCTGCACGACAATCAAATCGAGCTCGCTGAAAGTGTAATTATTCTTTCGTAGCAAATGGCGCGCGGCATCAGCGTTGGAGAAAATCATGCGTACAACGGCGTGATCACTTGAATCCATCACGCTGAGAGCGGCGACATTGACCATCGAATCATCCTCGAAGAGCTTCAGCAATTCCAGCAACTTGCCAACTTTGTTATCGAGGAAAACAGCGAATTGCCGCACGGATGGCGGGGAATATCCTTGTTCTGTTGGAATTGGGATTGCGCTGCTCACTGTGATCTTCTCTGAGAGGAAGACGAGTATAGCCCCTGCCGCAAGAGCAGTCTCCTTGCCTATTGCGTTGATGTTGGTTCACGGCACGGATTCATTCTTCCATCCAGAAAGGACCTCCGTGAGATCTTCTCCATCGGTGCATTGATCACCATTGACATCACCAGAAGGCGTTCCCCAACTTGAAAGGACAAAAGATAAATCCACACCATTCACAACACCATCGCCGTTCAAGTCTGGACCATTCGCCTTGGGAATCCACGAACCTTGGAAAAATAGATTTGAAAGATTTGATGTGATCGTCATCCTGACGGATGAGACGTTGCCTGGCAATGATTCTTTAGGAAAGTCGATGAGGAGCGGTGAGAGCCTGCATTGTTTCATACTCACATTCGAACCAGAAATTAACAGGACACCAACAAATTCACTTGTGCTGATGGTGTCAGATGATCCTTTGCCCTGAGTCAATCCGCTCAGCGTGTAATCCGCATGCAATCTGAAACTTCCTTCTAAGAAAGTTGCAGCTCCATCTGTCGCAAGTTTAGATATGACTGGATTCTGCAATGTGATCTGCACATTTTCCAATGAAACATCAAGGTGCTGACAACCAATAAATGGAAAGCAGAAAAAATCAAATTCGTACGTTGCATTCTCCAAAGCGATATTCAGCAGAGAAATACCAACCAAATTCCAAGGTGGTAGCGATGGATTGAACTGGAAATCTGTCAGTCCTGTCACCGAAACAGTTTTTACATCGACGTCATTTGTGCCACCGAAGGAAGAATCGATATCGAGCCTCACTGTCACTACTGCTGTTGATGTTGGTGTCGCAATCAGCTTGGCAGTGCTCTCGGCTTGCGATGCTTGGGGGGAGAGAATGAACATTGCTGACCCGAAGTAAACAAGTCCGATTGGTTGGGGGAAGAGAATCAAGCAAGTCCTCATAGTCAGACCTCTTGATGTAATGTGCAATAAAATGCTTCTCATTCAAATGTCAATACAAAGAAAAATCCAGAATTTCTCCTTTCTTTTCGTCAAGGGAGTACTCAGCATTGCTTTGATTGCGCATGGACGCACCATCTGTGCACAATCGCCCATACAACCCACGAAAAACGTCACTCCTGATTCGACTTTCGATGCGCTTGCCGAGGATTATCAGCAGTGGCGCGACTTCAGTTTTCCCGAATCGGCGATTACGCGTGGGCGACCGACAACTCCCGATCGCATCACCGAGCCTGGAATGCGTGGAGCCCTGAATCGCCATAATGAAGTCGGATTTTTAATCGAAAAAATCGCCTCGATTGACCGCGCTCAATTGAACGATGCAAATCAACTTGACTATGACCTTCTCAATCGTGATCTTCGCAACGATTTCGATTCGTTTCGTTTCAAGCGTTGGATGATGCCCGTCGGTCAACGAGGCGGGCCTCAACAAGATTTGCCACAATTTGCGGAGAGTGTTCCATTTCGGCAAGCCGCAGACTGGGAAAATTATGTCAAGCGCATGACGCGACTCGGCGCAGCTGTGCGCGACACACAGGCGATGATGGAACAAGGCCTTGAAGAAGGAATCGTTCCTCCCGCGGCCGTTCTCGAAGGGGTTGTCGGACAATTCGAAGCTGTTCTGCGTGGAAACCTGAATGAAATTGAAACTCCGCTGGCGCATATGCCGGACTCGATTCCTGCGGAGCAACAGCAGAGCCTGCGCGAACAAGCGCGGACTGCAAAGTTGGACGCGCTACTCGCACTTGGAGAGATGCTTGCTTGGCTGAAGGAAAAATATATCCCCAAGGGACTCAAGTCGATCAGCGCGAAGGACCAATATTTGGGAGGGGAATTTTACGCTTTCGAATTGAGACGATTCACGACGACCGACCTGACTCCCGACGAGATTCACAGCATCGGCATCGCAGAAGTAGCGCGCATTCGCGGCGAAATGTTTGAAGTGATCGCGCGAACTGATTGGTTCGCTGGGGATCCAGCGCGTGCGAAACTTTCCAATGACGAACGATTCGACGCATTCGTTGCATTTTTACGCACCGATCCACGCTTCTATCACACATCGGCGGAATCTCTGCTTGCGGGATATCGCGATGTCTGCAAGCGCATCGACGCGAAGCTTCCTGAATATTTCGGCGTGCTGCCGCGACTGCCGTACGGCGTGCGCGAGATCCCCCGCTTTATGGCGCCATCACAGACAACCGCGTATTACCAATTTGGCAGTATGAAAGCGGGATTGCCAGGATGGTTTTATGCCAACACCTATGCGCTTGATCAGCGACCTAAATATGAAATGATTCCGCTCTCTCTGCACGAAGCCGTACCAGGTCATCATTTGCAAATTTCGATCGCCAACGAAGTTGAAGGGCTGCGCGAGTTTCGTCGCGATGTCGATTCGACGGCATTTGTCGAAGGATGGGCGCTCTATGCGGAACGACTTGGAATTTCGATGGGGCTGTACGAGAATCCGTATGACGACTTCGGACGATTGCTTTATGAAATGTGGCGCGCCTGTCGATTGGTTGTTGACACGGGGATGCACGCGTTTGGCATGAGCCGCGATGATGCGATTGCGTTTCTCCAACGCAATACTGCGCTTTCAAAATTGAACATCGAACGAGAGATCGATCGATACATTGGCTGGCCTGGTCAAGCGTGCGGATACAAGATTGGCGAATTGGAAATTCGGCGCATTCGATCGCTCTGTGAAAAGCGTTTGGGAGAAGACTTCGATTTGCGCGCCTTTCACGACCATTTGCTCAGCGCTGGTCCGATTCCGCTGAATGTTTTGCGCACTCGAATGGATGCGTGGTGCGATGGACTGCTATTGCAAAAAGGGATTGCTCAACCGCTCGCGCCCAATGGTGGTTGATGGACCGTGTCCAGGATGAACAACGTACTCGTCGGGAAGCGCCAGCAATTTTTGCCGCAGCGAATCGTCAAGCGCCGCTGGATCGCTTGTTGGAAAGTCTGATCTGCCAACCGATCCTGCAAAGAGCGTGTCGCCAGCGATGACAACTTTCGCATCATCGCAAACGAAACTGACAGACCCAGGACTATGACCCGGCGTATGCAAGACTCTCCAACGAGAGGGACCGAGCGTCAACTCATCTCCCTCGCCCAGAGTATGAGTCGGCGCGCTCACCGAAACAGGATCGACTTCGGCGAAGGCTGAAAGATTCATCTGCGGATGGCCGAACCAAGCGTGTTCAAGTGGATGGGCATATCGCGGCAGATCGCCAAGGACTGCAAGAATCTTCTCAAGTCCCATGATGTGATCGAGATGCGCGTGGGTGAAGAGAATCGCTTGAACTGTAATGCCGTGAATGCGAATTGCATCCAAGAGTGGTTCAGGCGCATCGCCTGCATCGATGATCCAACCAGGACGCAAGTCGTCGCTCTCGATCCAGACCAACCAGCAATTGGTCTGCCATGCGCCCAAGGGAAAACCTTTAATTCGGAGCTTTGCCACGGTGAGAACATAGACGCTAACCTTCACTTCATGCTGAAGCGGCGTATTGAAGAAGTAGATCCAGTGGCGATTGATCTTCCTGGAACGCAGGGAGTTTCGATGCGCCTGATGGTTGGAAGAAAGGATGGCGCACCAAATTTTTCTATGCGTCATTACACAGTTGCCCCTGGTGGAAATACTCCAAGGCATCAGCACGACTATGAACACGAGGTCATCATCACTGGTGGTCAAGCGCGCGTCGAATATGACGGCGAGTTTCACCCTTGCCACGCGGGCGACATCTTGATGATCAATCCAAATCGAATGCATCAATTTGTCAACGACGGCAAAGAGGATTTGACATTCATCTGCCTTGTTCCTGTCAGCTTCGATTGCGGCAAACCCACGCCGGGAAGTTGATTCATTCTCTGATGCAAAACACTGACACAACTTTCTGTTCGCGCATACAGAAGACTTGCGATGCGAATCTTGCTGGCGTGATGCTTGCTGGCGTGATTCGTGCTGGCAAAATCGCTTCTGCTGTCATTCTGACTGGCGCAACTCTTTGCGCTTGCGACACCATCGGTTCAGACTTTCGAGCGATGGGAGATGTCCTCGCTCCACCATCTCCTCAAGAAGCCGCACAATGGGCTGTCGATACGACCGACGCGGAAAACATGCGCCGAGGAGTCGTACTGCTTGGGACATCTTCTTTTGGCGGCGTTGATGCGTACATCAAGCTCTATCGTTTTTATGTCAAAGATATGAAAGACCCGTTGGTCCAAGCGGCAGCGATTTCAGCGCTCGCGAGATTTGGAAATCCTGAGGATGCGGTGCTGATCGCCGAACGATTGAACAGCGAATATCCTCACGTGCGATTGGCCGCGGCACTGGGTTTGCAACGCATACATAATGTCTCCATTTCGCAAATGATGTGGGAAAAAATGGGAGACGAGAGCGAAGCCCAAGAGACACGAGTTGAATTAGCGATCGGCTTGGGACAATATCCCCAAGACGATTCTTTTCAAGCATTGGTGACGGCGCTCGACCACACCGAACTCACTGTCAATTTGGCCGCTCTAGACAGCTTGCGACTGATGACTGGCAATGACTTGGGAATCGATCGAGTGCGATGGCTCGGATGGTATGAAACGACTCCAGTGGAAAAACGTTTCCGCGGCCAAAATTTCTATCTTTATCCCACATTTAAACGGAATTTAGGATTCTGGGATTATGTTGTCTTCTGGGATATTCCAAAGTTTGAAACACCAGGATTGCCAAATGGAATTGCTGATGCTCGATCGCGCAAGACCTATGAAAATCCTGCGTCCCCTGCTGTTCCAACGCCGAGTGGACCCTGAGCAGTTGCTTGCCTTAAATGCAGTGAATGAATGAAGTGACATATAAGGCATAGAAGGTTTTCGAATTTGAACAAATCAACAGACTCTCAATCAAGCGAACTTCGCGAAGACTTGCTCTTCACGAGCACATCCGTCGGTCCCGATGATCCGCCAGATGCGGTGATGGCACTGGAAGGAGCGGAAACCGCTCTTGATGGATCAATCCAAAGCGGCAAACTTGCTGGTCGCACGATGTGGTCTGCGATTTGGTTCTTGGCGATTCCGATTCTGCTGCAACAACTGGTCGCTGCGTGCGTGGGCCTCGTCGACAAAATGATTGCGGGAAGTTTGCCAGGTACGACGGTTGTTCCTGCGCTCGATGGAATTGGGATTGGTTCTTATGTCGGATGGTTTATTGGAATTGCGATGGCTGGACTTGGCGTCGGCGCACAAGCAATCATCGCACGCGCGATGGGTGCGGGGCGCGCGCTCGAAAGCGAAGAAGCGTGCGGTCAATCGATCACGCTCAGTCTGGCGTGGGGAGCGCTGATCGGAGTGATTCTTTGGTTTGCAGTCGTACCTCTGGCGGAACTTGCTGGATTGCACGGGGAAAGTGCTGATTTCTGCATTCAATATGTGCGACTACTTGCAATCGCGATGCCTGCAACTGGAGTGATGACTGTGGGATCGATGTGCTTGCATGGTGCGGGAGAGACTTGGACTCCCGCATGGATCGCAGTTGTCGTCAATGTGGTCAATGCCGTTGCATCTTGGCTCTTGTCAGGAGCGCAATACCAGGCAGGCAACTTTGTCGTGCCAAATATTTTGGGCATCGATGGAGCAAAGTGGGGAGTGATTGGCATCGCTGGCGGAACTGCGATCTCATATCTCGTCGGCGCTCTCTTGACTGTGCGCGCTCTGCACAAAGGCACGCGCGACTTCAATCCAAAGAAAAGACATCTGCGACCATCCCGCGAAATGACTTGGCGCATTGCGCGTATCGGCATTCCAAACTTCGCCGAAGGCATCGCACTTTGGGGGGTCAATCTATTCGTGATGATCTTCATCGGAATGATCGCTCACAATCGAATGGCACAAGGCAAACCTGGCGATGGATTGATTGGCGCGCATATGATCGCCGTACAGTGGGAATCATTCTCGTTTCTTCCTGGATTTGCGATGGGAATCGCAGCTGGCGCGCTCGCAGGTCAATACATCGGCGCTGGAAACATTCCACAAGCCCGCCGAGCAATCACCGCTTGCACTACGGTCGGCTGCGCGATCATGGGATTGCTGGGAATCGCCTTCATTTTCGCCGGCGAACCGTTGACTCGAGTGATCAGCAACCAAGAAATTCACCTGCGCGAAGTTCCGCCGATCTTGATGACCTGCGGATTCATTCAAATTTTTTTCGCACTCGCTATGGTCATCCGAAATGGTCTGCGCGGAGTTGGAGATACGACCGCGTGCTTGGTCATCACCGTCATCAGCAGTTACTTCATCCGACTTCCATTGGCGTGGGCGCTTGGCGTCTGGTTGGATTATGGCTTGCTTGGAATTTGGATCGCGCTCTCTGGAGAACTTGTCGTGCGCGGATTACTTTTCCTCTGGCGATTCCGGTCCAAGGGGTGGGAGCGCTTGCGCGTCTGATTCGTCGGGTGGAGTTGGAGGAGCAACTGCATTTGAAGACGGCGCAATTTGCACTGAAGACGAAAACCCAATTGAAACCCCATTTGCAGACCAAGTGGTATTCGATGACATATAGATCATCACTGCAACCGTCAGAGCAATCGCTGCAAAGAGTGAAAGAAGTGGAGCCAAGACTGCGATCGATGCGCGCAGGCGAGAAACTCTTTGCAAGGATGCCAAAGCGTGAATCATCGCAACGCCCATCCAGATCACACTGACGAGAAAAATATAAAACCCGCAGCAGGGAATCGCACTGATTAGAAATGGCCCAGTACAGAAAAGGGTTGAACTGAGCGAATCCCTCAGCGGTCTGTGGACGCCCCCGCTTATGCGCAGAATTCCGTGTGCGCAACTGCCCCAAAGCAGAAGCAAGATTTGCGCCAAGATCGCAAATCCCAACACAACGGCAAAGAAGATCGCGAGGAACTGCAAAACATATTCGAGACCAGAAGAAAATTGTTGATTACTAAATCCAATCATAAAGACGATCGGACTAGCCGAAGACACGATGGTGATCGTTCCGCACAACAGTGAGAAGATCAATGCGCTTCGAAAACTCGAACGCTCAGGAAGCATTCGGCCAACACGAGTTGGGTTGGACATTGAGAGGCCCACCGTTCGCCAGAATGCGCGCCACTTTCCCAGTCGTTCTATATCTCGCCAAGGAAACTCATCATCCATTGCAGTACTGCCATCTGTGTTGGGTGCGGGAAGCGCTCGCATCTGATCAAGATCAATGGGTTCGCTGCATCCTGAACAAATGAACGCGCGGGGAGTTGGAAGTCCCTGATTGTCTGTTCCACCGTATGCGTGATCGCAGTGCGGGCAAAGAAATTGTGCGGCGAGAGGATGAAAACGAAATTCATCGAATTGCCACTTGCGACCACACTCGGGACAAGTGCCCGGCTTCATATTCCAAAGTTCGTACTCGCAACCACGACAGCGCATCAGCGTACTTCAGCCACTCGGCGCACTCGCGCCGATGGAATGCCAAGTTGCTCGCGATATTTCACAACCGTACGGCGAGCAAGTGGAATACCTCGCTCCTTCAATGCAAGAGAGATCGCTTGATCAGAGAGCGGCTTGGATTTTTCTTCCGCTGCGATAATTTCTCCGACGATTGCCTTGACTGCGATCCATGAAATATCGCTTCCTGATTCGGTCTCGGTTCCACCTGCGAAAAGTTTCCGCAACTCGAATGAACCGCGTGGCGTGACAATCCATTTGCCAGCGACCGTCCTGCTGATCGTGCTGACATTCATTTGGAGTTTCTTCGCAACTTGGGTCATAGGCAGCGGTTTGAGCGATCCGCCCCCAGAATCCAGCCATTCGCGCTGATTTGCGATCACTTCGTTCACAACTCGCAGAAGAGTCGCACCTCGTTGCTCGATTGCATCGATAAACCAGCGCGCGCGGCGAATACCATCATTCAACATCAATTTTGTTGCGGCATCCGTTTTCTTCGCCTTGGATAATCGCAGATATTCCTCGCTCACTTGCAAATTTGGCAGAACTCCACTGGCCAACCGCGCCGAATATGAGTCCGTCGCTGTGTCGTATTCGATGATGACATCGGGACGAACGATTGGCGCGCGCTCAACTTTCAATGATCGACCCGGAGCAGGATTGCAATGTCGAAGGCAATCCCGCGCGATATCCAGTCGTTCGCTTGTCCATCCGTGACGCAGTCGAATGGCGGTGAGACGATTGGATTCCAAATCGCGCAAATCATTTTCGACGAGAAGTCTTGCGTCAGCGAAACTGGTGTCGCCTGCTCGGGCAGTCCCACTTTTTTCCCGAGCATTCAACTGCAGCACAAGTGATTCGCTCAAATTGCGGGCAGCCATACCCGCAGGCTCGAGATGCGCTTGCAGACGCTTGAGCGCTTCGATCAAGAGCGCGACGGTTGGAGTCTCTGCGCCAAAGTCTGTGATATCCGCTGCAATTTCTTCGATGGAACGAATGAGGAAACCATTTTCTCCAATGTTGGATATCAACACTCTGCCTGCAGTCATAATGGGAAGTGGCGCTTCACAGAGCGCCCACTGATCCAAAAGAATTTCCTCGAAACTCTGTCCGCTCGACGGCGCACTTTCCAAAGCAGCTGAACGCGAATCGAACTCCCCTTCACGCCGCGCGATTTCTCTCCATGTCTGCGCGGACTCGTCATCGCCCATGCGTTCGTGCAATTCTTGCGCGCGTTCGAATCGATCCGCGCCCATCGGAGCTGGAGTCTCCGCGGCGGGTGATGGAGAAAAATCGCTCACCTCGCTGCCACTCGAAACATCCAAGCTTTGTCCTGGCTCGACTTGTTCGAGCGCAACATTCGATTCCAATTCTGCTTCGATTCGTTCTTCGATTGCGGCGAGCGGCATCTGCAAGATCTCCATCGATTGGAGAACCCGAGGCGCCAACTTCATCTGTTGGCCGAGACGCACTTGCGCTTGCTGAGAGAGTTCAAATCGCACGGGAGAATCGTACCCCCCTTTCGATTCCGACCTAGACAACCTGACGGTGCGAAATCGCGTCAGAAAGTGCCGCTCGATTTGCAAATTCGATTTGCGAACCCGAGGGCAGGCCGCGTGCGAGCCGCGTCACTTTGATCGAAGTCTTGGCAAGAAGTTCGGCGATATACAGACCCGTCGAATCACCTTCAAGATCTGGATTCAGCGCAAGAACAATCTCCTTGATTTCAACTCCGCACGCATTGCGCGCAGGATCATTCGCACGAACCATCAAATCGCCGGCAGTAATACTTTCAGGACCAACGCCATCAAGTGGATCGAGCCGACCCATCAACACGTGATAGACCCCTCGAAACATTCCAGTCTGTTCAAGATTGATGAGATCCTTTGGTTGTTCGACGACCATGACAATCGATGCGTCTCTTCGAGTATCCGCGCAAATATGACAGGGCGAATGATCAGCGGGATTCCAGCAAATAGGACAATGCCGAACTGTTTGTTTGACTGCTGTGATTGCTTGCGCCAATGCAAGCGCATCCTCACTTGATGCTTTCAGCACCCAGAATGCCAGACGCTCTGCAGTGCGTCGACCAATTCCTGGAAGAACTGCCAATGCCTGGATCAGCCGATTGACGCTTTCGGGATATGGACCTCGGTCGCCGTTGACGCGTGGCATCGTCAGAGATTTCCGTTGGTTGGCGCGGTGGAATCTGCGGCGGTATTCGTGCTCGAAACCATTCGCGGCGTGACACGACTGACTGCAGCATCGAGAATTTCCGCGGCTTCACGAACGAGCGGATGCCGGCGAACCGCTTCAAGATTCGGATCAGTTCGTGGAGCGGCGAGCTTGTTTGTCAAATCATTCTCCGCTGGGGTTTGTTGCGAAGGCGTTGGCGTTGGCGGCGTGAAGGCTTTGGAAGCGGAAACAAATTGTGGCGCTGCGACCGGCTTTACTGCGGGGGGAATTGGCGCAGCGGCAGTCGCGCGTGGTATTTCAATTATTTTTTTTTTGGAATCCGAAGCGGTTCCTTCATTTGCCAGCAGCGCAGCACCACTTATGAAATGCTCAGACATACACAGTCGAGCGATCACCGCATCAAAGAGGGCGCGAGGAACTGCAGACCCGCGAATATTTCTGACCGACGCATCGCAGAGAGCAATCAGATGCACCAACGCTGGAGGATCAAACTTTCCTGCATGCACCGCCATACGATTGCGACTCTCCACAGGAAGATCCACCAATTCGCTTTGTGCGCCACAGACGCGAAGCAACAGCGCATCACGCAAACGAGAGGCAATGGTGTCGATGGCATGGTCGCAAGACATTCCTTGATCCAATAATGTTGCAGCGGTCGCCAATCCTCGACCAGGATCTCCGTCTGCAATCGCGGACAACAACGCTTCGAGAATTTCCTCGTCTGGAAGACCCAAGACATCCCGTGCCAATGCAACCGAAACATGCCCAGATGCCGCAGAAACAAGTCGATCCAACAAACTCAGTCCGTCACGCATCGAACCATTGGCCAATCGAGCGACCTGCAGAATGACCGCTTCATCCGCGGTCAACTTTTCGCTCGTCAACACGCTGCGTAGATGTGCGGCAATCGCAACAGTTGGAATTGAACGAAAATCAAAGCGCTGACAGCGACTTTGGATGGTTGCTGGAACTTTGTGAGGCTCGGTTGTGCAGAGAATGAACTTCACATGCGCGGGCGGTTCTTCCATTGTCTTCAACAATGCGTTGAACGCAGGCTGAGTCAGCATATGCACTTCGTCGATGATGTAAATCTTGTATGGACTGCGTGCTGGAGCCATTCCAGCGCCGGCGATCAGGTCGCGCGCATCGTCAACGCCTCGATTGCTTGCGCCGTCGATTTCAACAACATCAAGGTCCTGCCCTCGCATAATTGATTCGCCAATCGCAGCCTGCTGAGAGAGGGATTCAACGGCGTTCAATGCGCGCGCGAAAATCCGCGCCATCGAAGTCTTACCGACTCCCCGAGTCCCGCAGAAAAGATATGCATGCGCAGTTCTGCCAAGCGAGATTGCATTTCGCAGAGTGTTTGCGATTGCGTCTTGACCAACAACCTCTTCGAAGGAACGAGATCGATAACGCCTTGCAAAGACTTGATACGGAGCTGCCGCAACTTCCGCACCAAAGAGATCGCTCTTGGGTGAGGAGGAATCAAGTGCCGTGGAATCAATGACAGATTTCGCCGCGGCGTTGGCCGCATCAGCCTGAACATCCGACTCGCTCGCAGGAATTTTTGCTTTGGATTTCGGTGTCATAACAAATTAGGCAATGGGGAGGACGACCAGGCGACCAACGGCACGGACGACGAAGCTTATGGCTGCTGCCGTCAGGCCCTGACCAGGTTCACGAGCCGCCCACCCATCGGGCCCGGCCGTCCTCCTCATTTCCTTCAGGTGATTCTATCACTAGCGTCTACACTCGGCACAGTGAAAGAGCAGACAGAAAATTCCCTCAACGCTCCCCCTGCAGTCGCGGTCGTATCCCGTCAATCTCAACGCAATTCCTCCCAGAACCGCGGAAATAGTTTCCTACTTCTGGCAGTTCGTCTGATTTTCGTTGCATTGCTCGTTGTCGTGATGACCGTGACTGTTGCGAGTTCGCGCAATGTGCAGGATTTCGGACCAAGCACCGTCGTCGGATTGATCATCGCGGCTGTCGGTGTGGGAATCGTGGTTCTCCTTCTTGATCTGTTGACACCCAACAAGCGTTTGGCTTCCCTTGCCGGTGTCTATTTGGGAGTTTGTCTTGGACTCGTCGCAGCCGTCGCTTTCGGTGCATTGATCGACACAGTCGCACGTGCGTGGGACATATTGGATGGCCCCGCTCAACTCTATCTCAGCCTCACCAAGATCATTCTGGGAATTGTCTTTTGTTATCTCTCGGTCTCAATTGTGTTGACGACGAAAGATGACTTCAGACTGGTCATCCCGTATGTCGAATTCAATAAACAAGCCAGCGGAATTGCTCCAATTCTGCTTGATAGTTCCACTCTGATTGATGGACGAATTGAGGCGCTCGCTGAAGGGCATGTCTTGGATGCACCTTTGGTTGTTCCCAAGTTTGTGCTCGAAGAACTGCAGAAACTTTGCGACAGCAACGATCGACACAAGCGCGCGCGTGGTAGGCGTGGATTGGACTTGGTCGCTCATATGCAAGAGAACACAAAGATTGATTTGCGAATCGAAGACATCGGGCTTGATGGACGAGGTGTCGATCGGATGTTGGTTGAATTGGCGGCGAAAGAACATATGCGAATTGCGACAGGTGATACTGGTCTGCAACGAGTTGCCAATATCAGTGGCATCGTGACGATCAATGTGCATGAAATTGCCGCAGCTCTCAAACCACCAATGTTTTTGGGCGAGTCCATCGGTGTCGACATCACACGCGTGGGCGAACAAGATGGTCAAGGTATTGGACATCTCCCTGATGGAACTATGGTGGTGATCGATGGTGGCGCGGAAAAAATGGGAAGCCATGCCAGTGGAACCGTCAGCAACATTCTTCAAACCGCAGGCGGCCGAATCATCTTCGCCAAGATCGATCCCCCGCTTCCTGGAAGTACAGAATCCATGGCAGCAAAAGCGGTCACTCAACCGCGCGAGCCGCAATCTGGTGGAAGTCCTCAATCACCAAACACGGATCAAACTCGTCGACAAAATCCTCCCAGCGCCCGCAACCCTCGCAGGACATAGTTTTTTTTGTCGCCTGAATCTATAAATTCAAACGATCTCCCAAGATCCAATCAATCTGATGGACACGAACTTTTGTTCGTCGGCGGCGGGTTTACAGCATCGCGCGCACTCAGCGAATCGATCCTTCGTGCAGGCGGGATTCAAGTCAACTTGTGCGCACGAGTTCATGATGCCGTTGATGTTGCCCTTCGCATCTGCCCAACGATCATCTTGTTTGATCTTCGTGACGGTGAGTTTGATGCTCTTGGAATTTTGGATAGCTTCAAAAGAAGTCCCGAGGTTGGTGCGGTTCCGATCATAATTCTCACCACTCCAGAAAATTCGGCGCTTCGCGAGGAGGCATTCACTCGTGGAATTGCAGATTTTGTTCTCGCCCCTGTCAGCACAACCGAACTCGTTGCGCGCATCCGAACCCATTCAACGGGGTATATGAATATTCTCAAGCGCAATCGAAGTTCGACGGCATATGAATCGCTGCAAAGCGAACTGCGCACTGTCCACCGAAAGCTTGAGGAGATTCGAAGTCAATCGGTACATCGCGATGACAAGAAGATTGACTCGATCTGGGAATCGCGTGTCAGCGGATTAGTGAAGATCGGAATCGAACTGAATCAAATTCAGGATTTTAATTCTCTGATGGACCGCATCCTTTCCGAGGCTCGCTATCTGCTGCATTCGCAAGCTGGAACAATTTTCCTGCGTGAGGAAGACGCGCTTCGATTTGCCTTCTTCCACAATGACGCACTTGCAGAGCGCACCAGCACAGGCGAGCCTCCGCCCATTGCCGAATTTCGAATTCCAATCACGGATCGCAGCCTTGCTGGCTGGGTATGTTTGACGGGTCAACCACTTTATATCGAGGATTGCTACAACATTTCACTCGAAGTGCCATATCGATTCGATTCTTCATTTGATCAACTTCTGGGATACCGAACTCAATCGATGATTGCGATGCCACTCAAGAATCAGAGCGGACGGATTCTTGGCGTCATACAAGTCATCAACCCAATATCTCCTGACGGACGCACAGTGGCTGGATACGCCAGCGATGACATCCGCATGCTTGAGCATTTCGCAAGCGTTGCAACTGTTGCAATCGAACGAGCACATATGACCAACAAAATGGTTTCTCGAATGATTCGAATGACTGAAATTCGAGATCCCGACGAAACATTTCACCACAGTGAGCGGGTAGAAGGTTATTCCGCCGTGATTTTCGAGGAATGGGCGCGTCGTCGTGGATTGGTCGGAGTCGCATTTGATCGACAATTGGACCGATTAAAGTATGCAGCAAAATTGCACGATATTGGCAAGATCGGAGTCTCTGATTCGATCCTCAAATCACCCAACAGTTTGAGCGACACTGAACGTAAAGAAATCCAAAAGCATACTCATACCGGCGGAGATTTCTTTTCGCGCGAGCCATCGGACTTTGATGAAGCCGCCCGCGAAGTGGCTCTTTATCATCATGAGCGTTGGGATGGATCGGGCTATCCAGGCCTGAACGATGGCGGTGTTCATCGTGGACGATGCGGGGAGGAGATCCCACTTTTCGCAAGAATCGTCGGATTGGTGGATGTCTTTGATGCACTGAGTAGTGATCGTTGCTATCGGGATAAGTGGAAGGGCGATAAGGTCCTTGAGC
>SXSS01000146.1 GCA_005792145.1 Planctomycetia bacterium
TCTCCCACTGGACCAGTGTCATCATGGGCACCAGTTCAGCCCGGTGGATTTGTCTATCGATATGTCGCGCGTTATTACAAGAGTGGCGTGAAAGATTTCGCTCCTGCAGTTGAGTCCGCGGTGCAATTTCCCGCAGGCGGTGCTGGACAAATTATTGAGGACGATCAGGCGGCGACGCAAAAAGCATCTGGTCGCTGAAAGCGTCACACTGAAAAATTCGGTCGCGTTGTCGTCCTGTGATTTCTCGGAGAATTTTTTGCGAAACAAATTTGTCGACAATTGCTTGTGCTGCGCGGAATGTGATATCCATACGAACGGCAGCGTCCGCAACATTTGTCTGCGGTCTTGCAATGAATGACTCTGCGAGTGCAATGCAATTCTTTGGTGCGCGCATTTTTGCGGCGGCTTCCAACAGTTGAACGCGTTCTCCTTTTGATCTTGCAAGCGCGGCTATCAAGCGATCTGATTCCGCGGCGACCTCCAACAACCAAGCCTTGTGCCAGATGGAAAACTTTTCAGCAGTCAACGCGTTGGCAAGCGCGCGCGCAAGATTTGTTCGTTGCGTATTGGTTGATGCTTGGCCAGCGACGAGCGTTGCCGGCAATCCCACGCCGACAGAAACCAGACGCGCGGCATGCGCGTGCGCAATGTTGTCGCTGTCGTTCGCGTATGGCTGCGTGATGCCAAAGAGCCAGATCGTCCACGATGCAGCGCGCAACGCAAAGTCAGCGCGTTCGTTTGTTGCCACCACAGAAAAATCAACAGCATCATTCCAACTTTTCAATATCGACGGTAACCACGATGGTGGCGGGGGAACACTCGCAATGCCGTCGCGCGCATCGGATGCAATACCAAGCCACGCAGTTGTGATGCGCGGCGATGCGGCGGTTTGCACAAACGCATAGCGCGCTGCGAGTCGCGCTTGAATTGTTGTGCTCCAATCGACAGCCTCCAGCCATCCAGCGAGTCGCCCGAGCGAATGCAAGGCAAGCGCTGTTTCGATTGTTGGCGCTATTTTTGGTACGGATGAATTAGGTCGAAGCGACCAAGTGGTCACCGGAAGTCTGCGGACAATTTCGAAGGTGCCAAGTTCGCTTGTTGGAATGTGATCATTGGCGCGAGCCGCGAGAGATTGGGTTGAGGTAGTCATTGTGATATTCGCCACAAAAGTACATCAGCGGGCGAAAGTGTCCAATCGTTGTCAAAAAATGCGGCACCAACGGCACCAACCGAGCCGACTTCGAGCATATTTGCCCGAAAAATGGCAAGGTCTGGATAGCCCGTTCCTGCGACAAAGTACGGAGCGCGATCGAGCAGACTTTGACCGGCAGCGCCCGTTCCAGCGACGACCCCGATGAGTGCCGTGTCGGAATTTGGACGAGGAAATGTAAACAGCGCGCCAAGGTCATCGCCCTTGATTGATGTTGTCGTGTTGCCAGAATTTTTGGCAATGATTTCATTGTTGCGAACAGTGATCGGCGATGCGGCGAGCAAGGAATTCCACGCTGCGTTTGTATCCGCGTTTCCATAGAGGATCACATTTCGATTTTTGAAGAGCGTGTTTGCAGATTGCAGAAACGATTTGTCGTCGATGATTTCAAATGATGCATTTCCGCGATATGCAAACTGTTCGTTGTCGTATCGAGCTTTCGCAAGCAGTGATGTTGTTTGGATTGGTGTGCCTGCAGTGCCATAAACAAGCAGTGGATGATTTGTAAAAGCACACTTGAACGGCCCCATGCGTGCGGCGCATTTTTGATTTGGATTTGGCGGATTGCTGATCTGCCATGGCGTCTTTGATCCATCTGGAGAGAGCGTTCGCGTGATCCAAAGGAGATCGCCGCCATCGGGTTCCGTTGCGGTCAATTTGACGCCGTCGATGTCGAGAGCGATTTCGTTCTCTTCGCCATCAAGATCAACTGAAAGTCCAAGCCTTGCGATATTTGATGTTGAACCCTTGACAGTTTTCGCCTTGCGGTCAATCGTCATATCCGCGTGACTCGGCTCGAGAGCAACCAACTGTGCGTCGATTGTTACCCAGCCATTTGTTGCGTGATTATTTGGAGAGATGGTTGTGAACGAAATATGATCGCGAGATTCTGGCAGAGGCAAGGTGCGCGCACGAAGAAAATCCATAAGCGGTGGCCAATCGACACATTCATTTCCCCACCAGTGTCCAGCTCCGGGTTGTTCGTGATATGCGAAGTCGGGGTGGAACGATCCAAGTTGCGCGCGCATCTCGCGCGCTTCAGTCACAGGAACATTGTCATCCGCGTCACCGTGCAGGACATAGACACCTTGTGATGCGTAGTTGTCTTTCAAGAGCAAAGTCCGACTTGGATTTGCTGATCGATCGAGAACTTTTCCAACGAAATCATTCGCGTCGATTGCCGCAGTTGGCGCATTGACATATGTGAAGAAAGAAATCCAACCAGCGCTTGGGGCGATCGCTGCGAAAAGATCGTTGTTTTGTGCGCCAATTTGCCATGTTCCGTGACCACCCATCGAGTGGCCAGTCAACCATTGACGGCGTGAGTCGGTGCGAAATCGTTCGCGCGCAGTGTCCAGGACTTCGAGCGCGTCGATTCGCCCCCAATCTTCCCAGTCGAAACCATACGGCCTTCGATTGGTTGGAGCGACTATGAATGCCCATTCGCGTGGCGCATAGCACTGCGCTTGACCGAATGCTTCAACACTCGCCCCGTGAAGTGAGAGGACGATCCCTGGTTTGGTATCGCCAGTCGTTTTTATTGCAGGCACAACGGCGAAATATTGCGCGCTCTCTTCGATCTTGCTTTGAAAAGTTTCTTTGCGTGTCGCGGTCGCGGATTTCACGGCCAGTTCGATTGTTGTTTCGTCAAGCATTCCCTTGGCGTCGCCATCGGGGGAATCCGCTCGAACGAGCGCGACTCGAAATCGAGCTGGACCTTCGAGTCCGAAAGGACCACTTCGAATGCGCGCTGGCGCTTTGAAAATTCCAAGTGGAACGATCATCGCAACTGGAGTTCGTGTCGTGACCCCATCTTGCGATTCGATTTCGATCGCAAGATCTTTTGCAGGAGAATTTGCCGCATTGATGATTCGAATTCCAATCCACGCGTCGAGAGATTCGCCAACAACAAGATCGGGCGCGGTCAGATCGCGGGTGTCAAACTGCGGACCGTTGATACGTGGCGCGACAAGCTTTGCCGAAATAGGTCCACGACCAGCAGCGAAGACAAGTTCGTTTGTGCCCTTTTTTATTTCGAGTGGAATGCGTTGATATCCAGTTGCGTATGGATCGCCCATGTGCGGACCGTTGAAATAAACCATTCCGTGACCCGTTGCTTCCAAGAGCATGATTTGATTCGTGGGGCTTTCGAATGAGAGCAATAGATAGCCGCCCGTGAATGAAGCCGAATCAAACGAGCCATTTGCATCAGGTTTGATTTCACTCCAAATACCCCTTGTTTCTGGCGACTTTCCAGCAGAAATTGGCAGTGGAACCGCGACGCGATCGCCTGCCTGCGGATGAAATGTGCCGGCGACAATTTGCGCGGCGACTCCATCAATTTGGATCGGTGATCTTGCTGATCGTGCGACTCCAGAAATTGCGATGCCTCTTGATGCGGTGATCGAATCTGACTTTGTCGGCACGGATGCGAGAGCGATAAGCGCAATGATTGTTGTCAGCATGTCAAGACTTTACCCGCCGAAACCTTCGACTTGTCCATGTTCGATTCGGTATAACCCTAACAAATATTTTCCTGCGCTGAATGGTTCGATCCGCAGAACGCCACGGATGGTTCCATATTGAATGAGATGCTTTCCTTTGATTGGAACTGCTTTATCGAGTCGCACCTCAATGCAGTCAAATGGGGTCGGCGGCGTGCCGATGCAACATCCATCCCATCGGTTTCGCATCACCAACAACTCTTCGGTCAGATCGCACGCAACGGGTGGTGCGAGATAGCCGCTGATCTCTATAGATGTTCCATCAAGAAGCGAGATGTACTTTGGCACGGAGATGGCACCATCTGGCGTCGCGCCACTTTGTGCTGACATCATCAAAGGCCACGTGATTTTATATGGATCAGCGGTTGATCCCGTTCCAGAGACATCGAAGCGTCCATCGAGCTGGATTGTTCGCGCGTCAATACGAATGACATTTTCGAGTTGCGAAGCGGGTGATGAAGTCGGCATTGCAGCGGGTTGCGCTGCAGTAGAAGTCGGCATCACGATCGCCTCTGCAACATCATTCGAGCGTGAACGCATAAGCGCAACAAGAGCCGCAACAATCGAAATGGAAATGATGATCCAGAACCAACGCATCGAAGCGATGCTATGCGGTCAATACCGCGCAAATTTTTGTTGCGCACTCTTGAGCGTTGCTTTCGTGCGTCCGCACATGAACCTCTGGATGCGTCGGCGGCTCGTATGGATCGGTGACACCAGTGAAGGCTGGGATTTCTCCCGCGCGCGCTTTCTTATAAAGACCCTTTGGATCGCGTGATTCCACGACGGCAAGGGGGGCATCAACAAAAACTTCGATGAACGCAACACCCAATTTGGCGTGGCGAGATCGAACCGCATCACGATCCGAGCGATATGGACTGACCATACTGACAATCGCAATCGCACCGCTTTCAGCCAAAATAAGTGCAGATTCTCCGGCTCGGCGAACAGCTTCGGCGCGACCCTGCGCATCAAATCCAAGTCCTGCGTTGAGCCCATGTCGAAGCGTGTCGCCATCAAGAATCAGCGCGGGGATTTTTTTCGCAAGCTGCATCTCCTCGATCAATAAAGCAATCGTGCTCTTGCCAGAGGCGGGAAGTCCAGTAAGCCAGATCGTGCAACCTCGGTGGCCGAGCAATTGAACACGGCGATCAATCGAGAGTCGCGCGTGTGGAATTGCTCCTGGCGTTGGTGTTGGAGAGGGGTTCGTCATGTGGTCGTCCAGAGACCATACTGCCAAGCAAGCAGAGTGATTGTGGTGACAAATGCGATGATGTTCAGGGGAAGACCAAATCGTACGAAGTCACCGAATCGATAACCGCCGGGGCCATAGATCATCAGATTGGTTTGATAGCCGATCGGTGTTGCGAATGCTGCGCTGGCTGCGAAGAGGACAGCGAAAACAAACGGCATCGGATCTGTGTGCGCTTGTGTCGCAGTTGCCAGCGCAAGCGGAAAGACGATTGCCGCAGCAGCAGCGTTGGAAATCAGCGATGTCAATATGACGGTCACGAGATAGACAGCCGCGAGACTTGCAAGAACGGATCCAGCACCAAGTCCCAAGATGAATTGTCCAAGAGATGCGCCAAGACCGCTCGCTTCGACTGCGTTGGAAAGTCCAAGACCTGATCCGATGACTAACAAGATGGAGATGTCGATTGATGCGCGAGCATCTGCCGCACGCAAACATCCACAGACAACCATCGCAACTGCAGCAGCCAGAGCTGGCGCCAGCATATTTCCTGAATAGGTGGCTGCTCCAATCATTGCCACAAGAATTGAAAGAGCAAGAATTGCACGCTGCGGTCGCAGGTCAGAACTTGGCAGTCCACTCACAAGGAAAAAGTCGCGGCTGGATCGATTGCGCGCGAGAAAACTTTCATTCGCTTCCAACAGAAGCGTGTCACCAACTTGAAGAACGATGTCTCCGATTCGGCCCGTCACACGCTCACCATTTCGTGCGACAGCGATCACGGCGGCGTCGTATCGCGCGCGAAATCCGAATTCGCGAATCGACCTGCCGAGGCCTGGGAAGGAATTCGAGACAACTGCTTCGATCATCAATCGACCACGAGAATTCGTGGCAGTTTTCTTTTCACCATCAGGATTCAACCCTGGAGTCGAGCGCAATGCGACGATTTGTTCAACTGCGCCAGCGAATACAAGCGTGTCATTGCCTCGAAGCCTTTGATCTGGACCAGGCGCAGAAATGGAATCACCCGCTCGTTGTATCTCGACAAGGAAGAGACCATCAAGTCTGCGGAGCTTCGCTTCGATAATTGTTCGACCATCAAGTGGACCACCAACGGCAACTTCGAGTCGTGCTGTGTATTGCCGAGGGTCAGAAAGCGGTTCGATGACAGGAACACGCTGAGGGAGAAATTTCGGCGCGGCAAAGATCAAATATGTAATTCCAATAATGGCAAGCGGCAATCCAATGCGTGTGATTTCGAAAAAGCCAATTGCGTGCAGACCATTCAATTCATTTGGCAGTGCAGAATTGATTGCAGATTCGACAAGCCCTGCGACGACAAGATTTGTACTCGTGCCAATGAGTGTCAGAGTTCCGCCGAGCGTTGTCGCAAAACAGAGGG
Source organism: Planctomycetia bacterium (assembly GCA_005792145.1). Taxonomy (GTDB): domain Bacteria; phylum Planctomycetota; class Phycisphaerae; order Phycisphaerales; family SM1A02; genus F1-60-MAGs104. Next base: position 6,309 of record SXSS01000146.1, read on the forward strand.
GCATGAGAAGTTTCGATGGTGAGTATCTCTGTTGTTTCGCGAAATCAATGGTGGCAGGAGTCAACACCGCGACGATGGGCGTGTTGTTCAGAAATGCGCTGATAAATGCAGTTGGAACACAGAGGTTGGCTAGCGTCGTTCGAATTCCACCTCCTGACCGAAGCAGAAGTGATGCGATCCACCGAATTGTTCCCGTATTCTGCATGCCGGCAGCAACGACAAAGAGTGCCGCGACGGTGAGAAGCCCTTCATTTCCGAATCCCCGAATGGCTGTACCCGCATCGATGACTCCACAAAGCATCACAACAACCAACCCACAAAGCAACGCGATGTCGGGCGCTCGACCGCGGACCATTAAAATCACCGCGGTCACAAGAACCGCACCAACTAGCCACGGGTGCCATTGAACGGGATCCATCTCCCGAAAGAGTAACGCAACCGCTACGCTTTAGGTGTTGGATCAAGAATGCAACTTACGCATCTCGACATTCTCGAAGCTGAAGCAATTCATATCTTGCGCGAGACTGCCGCCAGTTTCGAGCGGCCAGTCTTGATGTATTCGATTGGGAAAGATTCAACGGTGCTGTTGCATCTGGCGATGAAGGCGTTTTGGCCAGCAAAGCCCCCGTTTCCGCTGCTTCATATCGATACGACTTGGAAGTTTCGAGAGATGATTTCTTTTCGAGACGCGGCTGTTGCGCGATTAGGCGTTGATCTTCGCGTGCACATCAACGAAGAAGGTGTGCGCCAAGGAATTTCGCCGATGACCCACGGAAGCAAAGTGCATACAGATGTTATGAAAACGCAAGCGCTTCGACAGGCGCTCGAAGCGGGCAAGCACGATGCCGCGATTGGTGGTGCGAGACGCGATGAGGAAAAGAGTCGCGCGAAGGAACGCATTTTCAGTTTTCGCGATCGAAACCACAGGTGGGATCCAAAGAATCAACGACCAGAACTTTGGAATCTCTACAACACGCGATTGAATGAAGGCGAGAGTATTCGTGTCTTTCCACTTTCGAATTGGACAGAGCTTGATGTTTGGTTGTATATCCATCGAAATAATTTGCCAGTGGTGCCCTTGTATTTCGCAAAGCCTCGTCCAGTCGTCGAGCGCGATGGCATGTTGATTATGCGCGATGATGAGCGCTTTGTATTAAAGCCTGGCGAAAAAGTTGTTCAGCGCAAAGTTCGGTTTCGTACTCTTGGTTGCTATCCACTGAGTGGTGCCGTCGAAAGCGATGCGGACACACTTGAGAAAATCATCGAAGAGATGTTGCTCGCCCGAACAAGCGAGCGGCAGGGGAGACTCATTGATCACGATCAGTCGGGAAGTATGGAAGAAAAAAAGCGGGAGGGTTATTTCTGATGACGCTCTCTTTTACACCTGGCGGGTCGGTCGGTGATTACCTCGACCGTTACGAGCACAACGAGTTGTTGCGATTCATTACCTGCGGTTCTGTTGATGATGGCAAGAGCACATTGATTGGTCGACTGTTGCACGACACTGGACGACTCTACGACGATCATCTGAAGGCGATCGAAGCCGAGAGCAAAGTGCATGGAACGCAAGGCGGCGCTTTGGACTTGGCGCTCGTTGTGGATGGTCTGAAGGCAGAACGCGAGCAAGGAATCACCATCGATGTTGCGTGGAGATACTTTGCGACCGCCCATCGCAGTTTTATCATTGCCGATTGTCCAGGGCACGAGCAATACACACGCAACATGGCAACCGGCGCGAGCCACTGCCAGTTGGCAATCACGCTGATCGATGCGCGTCACGGCGTCAGCACACAAACTCGCAGGCATGCGTTCATCGCAAGCTTGCTTGGATTGCGGCAAGTTGTTGCCGCGGTGAACAAAATGGATTTAGTTGGATGGAGCGAGGCGAAATTTCGTGAAATCGAGAGCGAGTTTCTCGACTATTGCGCGAAGGTTGGGATTGCAGATCCCATTGCGGTGCCCGTCAGTGCGCTCACTGGCGAAAATGTCGTGACGCGTGGCGCAAATACGTCGTGGTATAGCGGGTCTCCAATCTTGGAATTGCTCGAGACTCTTCCTGTCGATCATCCATCACCCGACGCACCATTTCGAATGCCGGTGCAATTTGTCATTCGGCCAGCGCTGGACTTCAGGGGTTTCGCAGGAACGATCGCATCTGGAAGCGTGAAAGCTGGCGACCGCGTGCGGATTATGCCTTCGGGTCGCGAGACGCGCGTGCGGCGCATCGCGCGGTCAACTGAAGATGGTGGCGATCTCTCGCTTGCATGCGCGCCGCAGAGTGTTGTGATCACATTCGAAGACGAAGTCGATTGCAGTCGCGGCGATGTTGTTTCGTGTTTCGGTGGATCAACAGACACGATTGTCGCACAGAAATTTGAGTGTGATCTCGTGTGGATGGATGAGATACCACTCACTGCGGGCAAGACATACTTATTGAAGTGTGGCACACGAACGACTCCGGCGCGGATCACGCGTGTACGACACTGTGTGAATGTCGACACGCTCGAACCGCGGCAGACCGATGCGCTCGCACTCAACGACATTGGTCGCGTTGAGATCGAGACAGAACAACCCGTGGCCTTTGATCCTTATCGTCGCATCCACGGCACGGGTAGTGTGATCTTGATTGATCGGATGACCAACGCAACGAGCGCGGCTGGAATGATTCGCACGGGCGATGCGAGTGATGCGCATGCACGACGCGCGCACTGGGAAACAGAAGCGTCGCCGACGATTCGCGCACCAGTTGGGCAGAGTCTTGTCGGTACTGCCGTCCGCGAGGCGAGGTGGAAACAGAAGCCCCTTGCGATCTTGTTGTATGGATCATCCGGCAGTGGCAAGACGACCCGCGCATTTGAACTTGAACGCGGACTTTGGGAGAAGGGTCACGCCGTGGTTGTGCTCGATGGGCAGATGCTTCGTGCGGGGCTCAGTCGTGATCTTGCGTTCACCGAAGAAGAGCGAAGTGAGAATCTCAGGCGTGCGAGCGAGATGGCGCGCATCTTGCTTGATCAAGGTTTCGTTGTGATTCTCAGTTTGGTTGCTCCGCAAGCGCAAGCGCGTTGGCGTGCAAGCGAACTGATCGGCAGCGAGCGATTGATGATGATCGACTGCGGCGACGACAATTCTCCCGATACAGCGGCGCTGTTGCGGATGGTGACTGCAAAGATTGGGTGAATGGACCTCCCCAGATTTGGTCTCGCTTCGATTCTGGGTTTATTTTGGGGTCGAGATCAGCTATGTTCGATAGGAATTCGCTTTTTCAGCGTTCCTGCCGTGTGCCTGGACACCTACCAGCGACGCTAAAAAAGCGAGAGCCTTTAAACATAGTGATTTGACTTATTATTCTTCAAATGAGATTTTCAATTCAACATAAATCATGTACGCGTGTGTTTTATGCCTCAATAGTGAGCGGAGTTATTTTCGCTATTTCCGCCTTCACATATATCACCGCCACGGAAAATGTTTCAGCTCAAAATACGGTGGAACAAAAAAAATCCGCTTTGCAAACTGATTTTCCACGGGCGGATCTCAACGGCGACGGCGTGGTGGATTATGTTGATCTTGGCATTGTGAGCGTGGCAGTTAGTTATGGAAATTGCGCGGGTTGTCCAGAAGATGTCAACAACGATGGCGTGGTGAATGAAGGCGACCTCATGCTGGTTCGCAACGCGTGGAGTTCGCTTGACGGCCCGCTTCCGCCACCGCCGCTTCCGCCAAACATTGTGCCATTGACACCAGTTGAGCAACTTGGAAAGTTCATGGTGTTTGACGTCACGCTTTCAAATCCACCCGGACAATCATGCGCCGCGTGCCACACACCCGAGACTGGCTTTGTTGGTCCAAGTTCGCGCATCAACGCGATTGGTTGCGACACTCCGGGAGTTATTCCAGACCGCGTTGGTGATCGCAAGCCCTACACATATAATTACGCGTCGTTTAGTCCCAACGGCGTGCGGCTTGGAGATAAAGTTGGCGCATATACCGGCGGTCAATTTTGGGATGGTCGCGCCGCTACTCCCGCGGAACAATCGCAAGGGCCTCCAGTGAACCCCAATGAAATGAATAACACGGCCGCCCCATCCGCGGCCAATCCAAGCTTTCCATATTCACAACTGTTGGTGGAGAAATTAATGTCGCGCCCCTACACGCCGTTGTTGAAGCAGGTGTACGGCGAAAATGTGTTCACCGCCAACACGCCGGACAAAATCTATGTCTTGTTCTCGCAAGCTATCGCCGCGTTCGAGGCTTCGGGCGAGATCAATCAATTTAGTTCACAGTACGACTCCTCCAAGCACGCGGTACCGCCGTTGAACAATTACACATTCACGGCCTCGCAAGAAAATGGGCGCGCGCTGTTCTTTGGAAAAGCCAAATGCTCGCAATGTCATTCATCTGAAAATGACAGCGACATAACGGCGGCGACCAATGGCAAGGATGTGTTCACCATGTTCTGCTACGCCAATTTAGGAGTGCCAAAAAATATGGCCAACCCATTTTATAAAATGACCAACCCCAGTAATCCCGGTTACAACGCGCAGGGCGCGGACTTTATTGATTACGGCCTTGGAGGCTTTCTTTATCCCAAGCAAGGTTTGCCCATTGGAAATGTTGGCCCAGGCAATAATGGTCGCGGCGACTTTCTTGCCGTGAACGGAATGTTTCTTTCACCCACCATTCGCAACGCGGACAAGCGACCATATCCAGCGTTTGTAAAAAACTACATGCACAACGGCGTGTTTAAAAGTTTGAAAGAAGTCGTGCATTTTTACAACACCAGAAACCTGACCACCGTGCCTGGTGAAGTTATTGATTTCACGTTGCCCGATCCATACGCCAATTTGAAGGGCAAGCCATTGTGGGACAAGCCCGAATTAATTTCAGCTGTCACGCTCACCAATCCAACGGGCGCTAGACCCTTGGCCGATGGCGAAAATATTCCATCAAACATCAATCCCAACATCAACGGCTACGGAGAGGTAGGCAACCTTGGTTTGACCGAACAAGATGAAATTGATCTGGTCAACTTCCTCTCCACCCTGACCGACGGCCACTCGCTTCCATCAAGATAATTTCCTTCACAAGCTGCGGGAGCGTGTTGTGTAAATGGTTGCGATGATTTGGGCAACCAGGTCGCTTCTGGCGATTGCGCGTTCCGTGAATTTGGATTCACGCCCACGCTTCTGCCAAGATCCGAAAGCGATTGCATTTTTCCACGCTCAACCGATTGGTGTTTGGAGTATGGCAAGAAGCCGGAACCGCAACCCATCGAACTTCGCACTCACCCTCGCCGACGCAAAAGTGCTGCTTCGAAATTTTCAAGCCCGCTATGGATGAGTGTGCACTCGCGTTGTGTTGTGAAGCGTTCACCCATCTCGACCAAAGATTTGACGCATGAGAAAAGGCATGACATCGCAGGCGCGGACTTCTAGGTCATCATTGTCGCCATCATCCACCATCATCAGCGGTCTGCGCGCATGAGCCATTTCGACTCGACCGTGCGATCCACGCACAAGCGATGCGTCGAGTGGAATGACATCAAGGAGCGCGCGCATACCAAGCTTGCGCTGAAAAAGTCGCCAAGCAATACGCCCTTTTGGAAATCGGATTTTCGGATCGAGGAAAAGTTCGCAAGGGTCATATCCAGGCTTTCGGTGAATGTCGACGGTGCGGGCATAATCTGGCGCAAGCGCATCGTCGTTCCACCAAGGATATGCAAACCAACTATCAGCAGTGCTGATTGCAACCAGATCGCCAGCGCGTGGATGATCGAGTCCAGCCGCTCGTTTTTCTTCTGCGCCAAGCACCATCTCGACACCAGCAGTCGCCTGCAGGGTGCGGCGAACATCGTCGAGATATTTCTCTTGTGCAACATAGATATGCGCAACTTGATGATCGCACACAGCAAATGCTCGCGATGCGCCAGCATCGAGAATTTCGCGGTCCATCTCGTTTCGCAAGCGAAGAAAACCAGCGGAACGTAAGGCGCGATTGAGATATGTCGCTTTTGAAACTGGAGCAATTCCATATTCGCTGAGCACGCTCACGCGAACGCCGCGATCGTCGAAGAACTTCAAGAGCGCTGCGAACACTCCATCGATCTCGCGCAATTCAGCGCGAATGCTCGGGTGTGTAGGGCCAAACTTCTGAAGGGCATAATCCAGATGGGGCAGATAGACAAGCGACAGAGTCGGGTCGAACTTCGCGACAGTCATCATCGTTGCTCGCGCGATCCATTCAGTCGATCGAATATCTGCGGCTGGTCCCCAGAAATGAAAAAGGGGAAATGCCCCGATCTCGCCGCGGAGTTCATCGCGCCAGTCCGATGGATTTGTCCAGATGTCGGGCAATTTGCGTCCATCCGCGCAATAGATTGGCCGCGGAGTGACCGTGATGTTTGCGGTTGAGTACATCGCGTTCCACCAGAAGAGATTCGCGGTTGTCACCGATGGATCGCGCTTGCGTGCGAGATCCCAAATGCGGTCGCCACCCACGAGGGCACTCGACTGCTTCCAGAATTGCACTTCATTCTGCGCGCGGTCGAACCATCCATTGCCAACGATGCCGTGTCGCGCAGGGGTCGTGCCAGTCAAGATGCTCGATTGCACCGTGCATGTCACAGCGGGCAGATCTGGAATGAGCGACCGAATGCCACCACAGCGTCTCGCGAAATCGACAAGGTTTGGCGTCGCATCTCCCAATAGATTTGGCGTGAGCCCGACGATATTGAGTACTGCGAGGCGTTGTGGCACGTGAGAACTTTCGTCTATAAAGTCGTGTTCAAATCAAAAAAGTGAGTTTTTGTTAAAAATCCTGTTTCCCTCATCCGGATGTTTTAAGAATGTTTTTAATAAAATTTGTTACAAAACTTGCATTTGCCTAATTCGAGACCATCATAACTTGAGTCTTTTTAAGTCCTGGGTCATCACGTTCTATATCTACATTCGGAGGCACTTATGGTTGTTCATTCTAACTTATTTTCATTTCAAGTTATTCAATCTCGCTCTTCGCAAATTTTTTCAAAGGTGACAAGCATGCTGATTGCTCTGGTTGTCATTTTTGCAATTGTGCCTCAAGCGATGGCAGAAAAAGAATCGCAGAACCCAAATGTGGTTCGCGGACCAATCGTCACTTCTATCCAATACCTTCGCGAGCGATACGCAGATGACTCATTTAGTGGAGGGGTTAGATTTCAGTCGGAAGTTCAACAAGTCATTCCAAGAAACGGAACATTAGTCGCGACTTCTTGCAAACTCAATCTCGAGGTTGGAATGCAAGTGGTCGCACTTATTGCAAAGCCAAGTGGAATGCCCAATGTTTCGGTCGGTGATCGCGGAGTTGTTTTATCTTCTGCAGTCACGGGAGAAATTCTCGTCCAGTGGTTTGGTAACCACTCTGGTCATGACGGAATGGGAAATGGTGCTTTGCCAAAAACTGCGAATGATGGAAACTCTCGTTGGTTTGTTCAGTGTAAAGAAATTGCTTTGCTCCCAGCAAACGACTCTTCTGAATTAATTTTTAACGGTGGATTCGAGTTAGGCAATCAAACAATATCTAATTGTAGTTTCACTACTCATTATAGCGGTTCAACTGCCATCCCTGGATGGTCTGTGACTGCGGGAAACATTAATCGCAAGAGAACTCCCACATCATGTCCACCAACATATCCAGGTTGGGGGACGCCTGACGGCGAGCACTCAATTGATTTGGATGGCGATAATTCGATAGGCTCGATTGCTCAGACGGTCGCAACAACTGCCGGTGCGCGCTATAGATTGAGCTTTGCGTTGACTGCAAACTGTGGGAGCGGACCCTCCACCAAGCGCTTATCGGTTTTGATCGATGGGATCTCAAATGAATTTGAATGTACCTGCTCAACAAGTCCTCAGGTTTGGAGTGTGAAAACTTTCGAGTTTGTGGCGCTCGGTGCACAAACAACTATCCTTTTTAAATCGCTCGACCCTCCAAGCAATTCCTTTGGCCCAATGATTGATGCTGTCCATTTGGTCGCAAGCTCTGGAAGTCTTATTGATTTTGTTGGTCTGCAACAAGATGAAAACGTACTCGAATTTTACAATGGTGGATCTGGCTCCAGTGGATCTGGACCTGGAGCAGATTATGGAACAAGTTTTTCGTCGGATTCGCGGGCTCTTTACGTCTACAACGGATCAAACGAACCAAACCCAGGTTTGGTTGCGACATTAACTGCCTCTAACTTGTCCCTTAATTTTAATTACGCAATCCAAGATATTTCTTTCGTCTACACGGCAAGGGTTGAGGTACAAGTCGGATTTTATTCGGGACTAAATGGAACTGGCAATCTAGTCAACTCGTTTGTTTTAACACCAAATACGAATGGTCCATCCGGAAATGTATACAACACATGGAGCGCGTCTAGTTCGAGCTGGCAGACAGATGCTCGATCGGTTGTTTTTACGGGTACCGCTAACCGATGGGGCTTAGACAATATTTCCTTTGTTGCTTGTCCGGATTCTGACGGCGACGGTGTTTCTGATTGCGATGACGGTTGTCCAAATGATCCATTGAAGACTGCTCCCGGCATTTGCGGTTGCGGTGTGGCTGACACGGACACCGACGGTGACGGCACTGCGGATTGCAATGACGGTTGTCCAAATGATCCATTGAAGACTGCTCCCGGCA
>SXSS01000147.1 GCA_005792145.1 Planctomycetia bacterium
AGTTCGTCGACGCCGAGAATCGCGATGATGTCCTGAAGATCCTTGTATCGCTGCAAGATTCCTTGCACGCGCCGCGCAACTTTGTATTGTCGCTCGCCGACAACTTGCGGATCGAGAATTCGACTGGTGGAAGCAAGCGGATCGACAGCGGGATAGATTCCCTTCTCTGCAATCTTGCGCTCAAGCACGATGAATGCGTCAAGATGGCTGAAGGTTGTCGCAGGCGCTGGATCGGTCAAATCGTCTGCAGGGACATAAATCGCCTGCACTGAAGTGATCGCGCCCTTGTTGGTTGATGTGATTCGTTCCTGCAACTGTCCCATCTCGCTCGACAGAGTTGGCTGATATCCCACGGCGCTGGGCATACGACCCAAGAGCGCGGAAACTTCAGATCCTGCCTGCGTGAAACGGAAAACATTGTCGACGAAGAAGAGAGTTTCTTTACCACTCTCGTCGCGGAAATTTTCGGCCATCGTCAATGCGCTGAGTGCAACGCGAAGTCGTGCGCCTGGCGGCTCATTCATCTGGCCGAAGACCATGGCGACTTTGTCCAACACGTGGCATTTCTTGCCGGTTGCATCTGTGTATTCCGCTTCCTGCATTTCAAGCCACAAATCGTTTCCCTCACGGGTTCGCTCGCCCACGCCTGCGAAGACGGAGTAACCACCGAAGTTTCGCGCGACGCGTGCGATCATCTCTTGAATGACGACGGTCTTGCCGACGCCTGCACCACCGAAGAGACCGATCTTTCCACCGCGGACGAACGGACACAAAAGATCAATGACCTTGATGCCAGTTGGAAGAACTTCTGTCTTTGGATTGAGGTCGACAAACTTTGGCGGCTCTCTGTGGATCGGCGCAAAATTTGTTTCGCCAATTGGTCCGCGTTCATCAATAACTTTTCCAAGCAAATTGAAAACGCGACCGAGCACTTGTTCGCCAACGGGAACCTTGATCGGTGATCCTGTGTCGACGCAGGAATCGCCTCGGCGAATTCCGTCAGTCGATGCAAGAGCGACGCAGCGCACGACGCCGCCGCCGAGATGCTTGGCGACTTCACCCATGAGAACTGTCTTGACTCCGCGAAAGTTGAAATCAACCTGAACTGCGTTGTAGATCTCGGGAAGCGAATCCTCGGGATATTGAACGTCGAAGGTGGATCCGATGACTTGAGTGATTGTGCCTGTTGTTGCCATTATTTTCTCTCTTGTTGACGAATTTGGAGGAGCGCAAGAATAGCGAGTGCGGGCGAAATCGTCCACGACTCAGGTGATGCGAACTCCGCCGAATTCTCTGCTCGATTTGAGCGGGTCTGGCAGCGTTGTGACCAGAATCTCCGTGCCATCTGCGCCAGTTTGGCCTTGCAATCCACTGTGATTCGCTGGCAGAACGAGCGTTGATCCACGGCGAAGGGGATGCGGCAGCGAATCGGCGTGAAATTCCCCATCGAGGATGATCCAAACCACGGGCACGCCAATGCAATCATGCCGTAGCGGAGTATTTGCGTGCGCGATCCATCTTTCAACATCGAACCACTCAGTGCGTACGAGCCCTTCGATCGCGATCGATTCCGAATGAACAACATTCGGCGTTCGCGCGCGGTCGAGGTTGGCAAGATTCTGATCTTCGCCAAGCAGCAAACACTCCATCGCTGCGGAAAGATCGAGTGGACGGGCAGGATCATTTCGACCCCAATCCCACATTCGAAATGTTGTGTCGCTTGGTGTCTGCACTTCGGCGACAAGCACACCAGCACCAAGCGCGTGGCAAATTCCAGAAGGAAGCCAAAAACAATCGCCTCGTTTTGCGCGGTGCGTAATCATGATTTCCAGAAGCGTGTCTTGTTGAATATGCCGCTCGCACTGCGCCCGCGTGATGTCGGGACGAATGCCGCGATAGATCAACGCGCCTGGATCTGCATCGAGCACGAACCACATTTCACTTTTCATATGAGAGTTCGGATTGCGTTTGCTGTAATTCAAATCGGGATGTACTTGCACGGAGAGGTTTTGTGCGGCGTCGAGAATCTTCAAAAGTAGTGGAAACCCAGCGTTTTCTAAGCCGCCCTGAGAAAGTGCACGACCCATGAGCGCGCGCCGCTGCACAGGATTCTGTATGAGGTCGTGCAGTGTCAGGCCAACATCTTCTCCGCTTGCAATTGCAGTTCGACCATCGAGAATCGTTGCAGGAAGATCCGCAACAAGCCACGCTTCGCCCACAGCGCTGCGCGCACGACATTTCTGATACGAATCGCTTGACGTGGGAGTTGGTGCGAGCCAGGGACCAAGTCGGTCACCGCCCCACACGCGATTGCGAAAAATTGGCTGGATGAGAAATGGATCGAGCACGATCACCCTTCGAGTTTAGATCGCCATTCCTGTGATGGTCGCTTCGAAGACGAGTTTGTCGTTGACAATGCCTTGCGTCTGACTGACGAAGCGCCGAACATTGAATGAAACTTCTTTCGAGAGGAGATAAAAATGATCGCCAGGAACGACTTGTCCGCGAAAGACAACATCATCGCAGCGAGTGAAGCCAAGAAAGCCCGAGGTCCGACCAAGGCGAGTATGGGCGATACTGCAAAGTTGGGCGCCGGCTTCGATCATCAGCACCCCAGGGAAAATTGGTCTGCCAGGAATATGTCCATCGACCCAGAATTCGTCATCGCGAATAATGCGCTCGCCAAATGCAGATGTCCCATTTTCCGAGATCCAAATCACCCGGTCAATCATCCGCATATCCCCGCTCTGTGGCAGATATCGATCGATTTCCGCCTTGTCGCAGAGGGTGTGGGAACGGTCGATTTGATCGAGTGGAAAAAGGAGGGAGGCTGCCATTATTTGTTCGTTGGTTTGGAGGGGGTGACGGCAAGATAGCAATTCGCTACACTTTCCACCATAAAGGAGGTCTGAACCAATGATCATGCAAAGCTATGAAAAACTTCTTGCGGTTCTCAACGGGGCCCGTGAGGACATCGAAAAGGCCGCAGGGGGCAATCGAGCCGCCGGAACGCGCGCTCGCAAGCACATGCAAGAAGTGCGGTCTGTCGCTCAAGAGGTTCGCGCTGCGATCCTTGCTGGGCGTGAAGAACCACCGAAGGCTTGATTTGACACTGCGCAGAACGCCGCAAATGGCGTTTTGACGCTTTGATGTCAAGCACCTCGTTTTTCTGCTGATTTTCGTCAGTGGCGTTTTTATTTTTTCCTTTGTGCTATCCCGCGCAACGAACCTTCGTTATTTTTGCGGAATCGAGACAACAGCTTTCGCAAGTGGCAACATTGCTCGAAAAGCGGGGTTCTCGCATGTGCCCATCATTTCATAGAGTGCGGAAACAACGCCAGTTGGAATACTGCCAGCGCGTTCCATCCGACGAAAAGCAGGTTCGATTTGATCTGCCTGGCCCGCGGAAATCGCATCCGTCGCATGAAATGTTTGAATCCCGAAGGAGCAGCAGTCAAGAACAGTTTGCAAAACACAAACATGCGCTTCAATTCCGCAGATGAGCAAATTTGGTCGCGCAAGCGATTGAAGGTGGACCCGCACTTCGCTTGTCAGCGCAGAGAAGCAAAGTTTCTCCAGCACGGGCGTTCCAGCGGGAAAAACCTCAGCGATTGGAGCAAAGGTATGGCCAAGGCCTTTGACATATTGCTCCGTGACGATGATTGGCATCTTCAGCAACGCCGCCCCAGAAATCAGAGAACGGCATCTCGCAACAAGCGATTGAGAATTGTGAATCGTGGGCATCAGGCGATCTTGAATGTCGATCACCAAGAGAGCGGTTGATTCGGGATGAAGGCGGGGGATCGGCATTGATTTGGAGCAATTACACGCGAAGTTCAGGCTCTTCGTGCAGAGCCTTCGCATATCGCGCTCGAATTGGTTCGATGGAATCTCGCAGGAACATATCTGCTTGTTCTATGGAACGACCCACAAATCGCTTCGGACTGATGAGCGACTGAAAGTCAATCGCCTTGAAGTGTGGATCGCCTGCAAGGCGTGAAAGCAGATCGTTGGAAGCGCCATCGCCCTTGATGCGCTGTGCGGCAGCCTGCGAATGTTGACGCAGCGATTCGTGCGCTTCTTGGCGATCCACGCCCCGCCCAACAGCGGCGAGAAGAATTTCTTCGGTTGCCATGAATGGAAGTTCGGCGTCGAGTCGCGCGGCGCATTGTCCGGGATAGACCACCAATCCTCCCGCAACATTTGCCATCACTTCCAGAGCGCCATCGAGTGCGAGAAATGATTCAGGAATAGAAAGTCGACGGTTGGAAGAATCGTCGAGTGTTCGCTCGAGCCACTGTGTGCTTGCTGTGTCATATGCGTTGTGCGTCAGCGAGATCACGAAACGAGCGAGTCCGGTTGCACGCTCGCAGCGCATTGGATTTCGTTTATATGGCATCGCACTCGATCCAATTTGTTCGGTCTCGAATGGTTCGTCCACTTCGCGCAAATTGCAAAGCAGTCGAACATCGTTCGCGCATTTATGAACAGCGCACGCGCCAATTGCCAATGATGACAACATCTGGGCATCCCAGATTCGCGGATACGTCTGGCTGGTCAGCGGCCAAAGCGAATCTGAATTTCCCCAGAAAATCTCGGCAAATCTTCGCTCGAGTTGATCGACACGCTTTGGATCGCCGCCGCAAAGCGTCAAGAAAGATGCTTGAGTCCCAGTCGCTCCGCGAAGTCCGCGCAGTTTCAGCGCGTCTTTGCGCATTTCAATTTCGTCCAGCGCGATCACGAATTCTTGCGCCCAGAGTGTTGCGCGACGACCCATAGTGAGAGGTTGAGCTGGTTGGTAATGCGTGAATCCCAAGACTGGAAGTTCGCGCCATTTCTGCGCGAATGCGCCAAGTCGATCGATCACTCGCGCGAGGCGTGTGGCAATCAGAGAGAGTGCTTCCCGTTGCAGAATTGCGTCGGCATTGCAAACAACATCTTGACTTGTCGCGCCGAGATGAAGGATCGCGCGCGCCGCGACAGCTTGATCGCCAAGCGCGTGGACATGAGCCATCACATCGTGGCGGAGTCGTTGCTCGTGCTTGGCCGCAGCGTTGAGATCGACAGAATTCAGAACGCGTCGAATCGATTCGACTTGTTCGGCAGTTGGTCCGAGAGATAATTCCATTTGCGCTTGAGCCAGCGCAAGCCAGACGCGTCGCCATGTCGTGAAGCGATGGTGGTCGCTCCAAATGGAGCGCATCGCCGCCGATGCATTGCGGGTTTCAAGCGGTGATCGGTATCCGTGACTCGCCGAATCGGAGGTCATGATCGCAGAGTAGCGGAGGATGGCTCCGTCGGTTTCGACGCGCCAACACGAGGTTCGGTTCCTGCTCGCAATCGACCGATATTCGTTCTGTGTTTCCAGACAACCAGTATGGCAAGCGTGGCAACTGCGATCAGCAGCGGCAGATAGGCGGCGAGGGTGATTGGCGGTTCGGCGGCGATCATTTTGACTCGAGCTATCAAGAGCAATGGCAGTGAGATCGCAGCGCAAATTGACGCAAGCGATACGAAGCGAAACATTTTCAGCACGATGATCCAGACAAGCAACGCGCCCAGCGCTGGGAATGTCATCAGCGGCCATATGGAAAGCAGAGCGCCGAAACTTGTGGCGACTCCTTTGCCGCCGCGGAATCCAACCCACGGCGAAAAAATATGACCAAGAATCGCGGCAACTCCAACGAGTGGCATCAACATTCCAACAATATTTGTTTGTTCTGGATGTTGTCGAGCAAGAAACCACCAGACACCAAGAACAGGCAGGGCTCCTTTGAGCGCATCAAGGAAAAAACAGAGCAGGCCAAATTTTCGACCCAGCACTCGTCCAACATTCGTTGCCCCGATGTTCTTGGAACCATATTGACGGATGTCAATTCCTTTGGCACGACCGATGATCAAGCCAAATGGAATACTGCCACAGACAAATCCAATGACAATCATCACAAGCCAGAGTGGCGCATCCATAAAGCTCATATTGAAATCCTACTTCGTTCAGGCGTGGCGAAAGATTGATCGAGTGTGTGCGCAGCATGCAACACATCGCCAACAGAGATTCGATCAATTGCGCAGAGTGAGGAGTGATCGTCAGCGACGCGGTCTTCTGTCAAGAACGGTTCTGAGATGAGACGTCGCTCGTGGGGATAATCCGTTGGTGTCCATCGACAATCCGTTGGTCCAAAGAGTGAGATGGTTGGCGTTTGCAGTGCTGCAGCAATATGTCGCGGTCCTGTGTCGTTGGTGATAAGCAACGAGGTGCGTTGGAGAATCGCCTTGAGCGATCCCAACATCACGCCGCGAGCGCAGAGGTCGATTCCCCCTGATTTCTCTGCGATTTCCGCACATAGCGCAGCTTCAGATGGACCGCCATTCACGGCGATTTGTCTGGGAGGATCGCCTGCAGGACGCGCGAGCGAAAGCGCGCGTGCGGCATGCACGAATTGATCGGCTGGCCATCGTTTGTCTTCTCGGTTCGCACCTGGATTGAGCAAGATCAAGTTTCTGGTGGGTGAAGTTGCGCCAATCGCATCTGCCGGCATTTCAACAAGAAGATTCTGCGCGGCAAGTCGATCTTGTTCGGTCACGCGCAGTTCGATGTGTTGATCAACGAGCGGAACTCCCGTCCACCAACTCGCAAGTGATGCGTATGCGGTCGCCGCGCTTTGAAGCGATTTCTCTTGCGCGAAGCGTTGAGTGAGCAACCACCCGCGTCCATCACGATCCGTTCCTGCGCGGTGCGCAATTCCAGTCAGTCGCGCGAATGCAGCGCTTCGAAAAGAATTTGGAAGCAGTAGAACCGCGTCGAAACGCTCGGCGCGAATGTGGCGCACTTCCCCGATTGCGTTGACGCCTCGCATCGCGCCAGCGTGAAACGAATTGATCCACGGAAGACCATTCATAAGCGGCCGCAGATTGGCGCGACCAAATGCGACGATGCGCGCGTTCGATCGATGTTGCGCAAGATGGCGAAGAACTGGAGTTGCCATACACGCATCGCCCACCCACGAAGGCAAGATGACCAGAATGTTGCGCGCATCTCTGGCAAGAATCGGATGCATCGGTTGGGAAGTCTCTCTCATCCGTTCACCCAGATTTGTGGCGCGCCATGTGTATGCGCCCAATGATTGGTATTTCTGCGCAATTCAGCTGCAAATCCGAGTGCGACAATTTCGCTGCCAACGATTTCCAGATCGACTCCTGTGTGATCGACTGTCACTCGTACGAGGTGCACCCCTTCGCGTTCCGCAAGCGCGTGCGCTGCCGCTTGAATCATATTTCTTGTGAGCGCATCTGCGAGTCTCTCTGGCGAAGCGATCAACTTTGTCGAACTGGTTTGCGCCCATATCGGTGCGCCATCGCGGCCATCCATGCGAAGAATGCGATGACTTGCGTGCAGTAAGTCCGCTTCGACAAAATCTGCGGCGCTTGTAGCGCGCGTTTCTAAACCAACATCCGATGGGGGAGTGATCAGAATTGTGCGACAACTCGCGGATCGACCAGCTTCTATATCTCGCTCTTGATCGCCGATCATCCAACTCTTGGCGCGGTCGATGGAAAGTTCGTCCGCAGCGGCGATCAACATTCCAGGCGCAGGTTTTCGCCACGGATGTTCCGCGCGATATTTTGCGACGGTACCTTTGGGATGAAAGGGGCAATACATCCACTTCGTAATCAGTGGTTCACAGCGCGTCCATTCTGCCGCGCGTATCAGCAATTCTTCGCAGCGCGCATGGACCGCATCGACATCATCCTCGCTATAAAGCCCGCGTGCAACTCCTCCTTGATTGGTGACGACCACCACGCAATATCCAGCTTCGCGAAGTGCGCGGATTCCCCAGGCGGCGCCTGGCAAAATTCGCACGAGTGCGGGATCGCCCAAGTCGCCGTCATTGGCAAGAATCGTATTGTCGCGATCGAGAAAAACTCCGCTCTTCACCGCTGAAGCCTAGCGGATGATCGACCTCGTGCGTCAGATCACCGAGGATGGACCGACTCCGCCTTGCGTGTGTCCAAGTCGATCGCCGAAGGAAGTCCCAAGTGCGCGAGCGGCTGTAATCAGCGCGTGATTCGTAGGAATCAGGCGCTGTCGACCAGCGGAGACAAGAAGATCGACATCGCTAAAAACATTGTTTTCTCTCACAACCAACCGTCCTGTTGCACCTTCCATCAGGATGGACACGGCGTGATATCCGAAATTTGTAGCGAGAATTCGGTCGGCCGCAATCGGCATTCCGCCGCGCAGAATGTGCCCGAGAGATGTGGTGCGAACTTCTGCTTTCGTTTTCGCTGCGATCATGTCGGCGACTCGCTGACCGATACCGCCAAGTCGAATTGGATCTGGGCTTGTTGGATCGATTTGAGCGATGCTCTGTACTCCGCCCACTGGCTTTGCACCTTCGGCGACGACGACGATCGCAAATCCAGGACCACCACTCATTCGCTGCGTGACATATTCGGCAATCGCATCTTCTTCATATGGGATTTCTGGGATCAAGATCACATCTGATCCACTTGCAACGCCCGATGTCAAGGCAATCCATCCAGCGTTTCGGCCCATCACTTCGCAGACCATCACTCGGTGATGGCTGTCAGCAGTGGAATGCAGGCGATCAAGCGCTTCGGTCGCAGTCGCAACTGCGGTGAGGAATCCGAAAGTGATTTCAGTACCGAAGAGATCATTATCGATTGTCTTTGGAATGCCGATGACATTGATGCCAGATTTGACAAGCGGAGCAGCGCAACTCATTGTGCCATCGCCGCCGATGACGATCAGCGCATCGATCTTGTTCTTGCGAATCGTTTCGATGCATGTCGGCGTGACATCCGAAAACACGGGGCTTCCATCGGCTGCAATCGAAGTGCAATATCGCTTTGGGTTGCAACGATTGTTGCTCCCCAAGATGGTCCCGCCTCGGGTCAGGATTCCAGAGACATCGCGGAACGAAAGTGGCCGCACGCGATTTTCGATCAACCCTTGAAACCCATCTTCGATACCAAAGACCTCGATGCCAAATTGCAACATCGCCGTCTTCGCAACGACTCGAATGACAGCGTTCAAGCCGGGGCAATCGCCGCCGCCTGTCAGAATGCCGATTCGTCGAATGGAGTCTGGGCTCATGGGAAGCCCAGAACTGTAGTGCATTCAAGACCTCCGTGCTGATTCGCTATTCTTTGTGAATGCATATTTCCAGCCGCATCGCCGAAATGAAGGAATCCGCAACACTTGCCGTGGGAGCGCGTGCAGCAGCACTCAAGGCGCAAGGAGTCGACGTGATTGGTTTCGCAATGGGCGAGCCTGATTTCGATACGCCGCTTTCAATCAAGCGCGCCGCGATCAAGGCGCTCGAATCTGGAATGACAAAGTATGCGCCGACCGCGGGCGACAAGCCGACACGCGAAGCGATTGCAAAAAAGTTGCGTGAAGAAAACGGCATTCAGTGCCGAGCCGAAGATGTGACAGTCACAGTTGGTGCGAAACATTCGGTGTATATGGCATTGCAAACAATGATCGAACCAGGTCGCGGCGATGAAGTGTTGCTGCCCACGCCAGCATGGGTGAGTTACCGTCCGCTGATCGAACTTGCAGGTGGAGTTTGCATCGAAGTTCCAGGTTCGATGGAAAATGGCTTTCGAGTCTCCGCAGAACAAGTCGAGCGTGCAATCACACCGCGCACAATTGCAATTCTGTTGAATTCTCCAAGCAATCCTTGCGGGATTGTCTATCCCACTTCTGAACTGCGCGCAATTGTCGATGTGATCGCCGCACATCCAAAGATCTCGATCATTTCAGATGAGATTTACGAAAAACTCATCTTCCCAGAGATTGCCCCTGGAATTACGCATTGGTCTCCTGGCAGCGATCCGCGCGTTGCCGATCGCACGGTGACGATCAATGGAATGAGCAAGGCATATGCGATGACGGGATGGCGCATTGGATATATGTGTTCGCCAAGCGCGCAGGGGCACTTTATGCGCGAAGTGATCAAACTTCAGGGACAGATGACAAATTCGATCGCAAGTTTTTTCCTGCCCGCGGTCGTAGAAGCCTTGTCACCTGCGACTCTTCCAGAGGTGGAGAAGATGCGCATCGCATTCGCGGAGCGCGCAAAACTGATTCATCAATTGTTGTCGGCGGTTCCAGGATTCCAAACCGTGCGACCAACAGGAGCTTTTTATTCATTCCCAAATATTGGAGAGTTGCTTGGTCGAAAGTCTCCAGGTGGAAGGCTTCTCGATTCTGCGCAAGCGTTTTCCGAAGCGCTTCTCGCGGAGGCGCATGTTGCAGTCGTTCCTGGTGAAGATTTTGGCGAGTGCGCTCGCAACCATATTCGTCTTTCCTTCGCATGTTCGCAAGCGCAAATTGAAAAAGGAATCGCACGCATCGATGCGTTCGTTCGATCCTTGGTTCAAGTAGAAGCCGCGAGTCGAAGCTGAGCGCGCTTACGTCGCGCCGATCGTCACAGGGAGCGGCTGAATCTTCGGTTCATAGTTTGGAGTCAGCGCGATGTTCAAAGCGCGTCGATGTCCAGATGGATCGCGGGGAATATTTTCTTGATCGATGATGCGCTGAATCGCCATAATTCCTTCGATCAGCATTTCTGGTCGAGGAGGACAACCTGGAACATAGACATCGACGGGAATAAATTGATCGATTCCTTGCACGACCGCGTATGTGTCGAACACGCCACCTGTCGATGCGCAAGCGCCCATTGAAATGACCCACTTGGGTTCGGCCATCTGTTCATAAATTCGTTGAAGCACTGGCAATGTCTTGACGCTCACTCGGCCTGCAACAATCAAGAGGTCAGATTGTCGCGGCGAAAAACGCATGACCTCTGCGCCGAAACGAGCGAGGTCGAAGCGCGAGCACGCGGTCGCCATCAATTCGATCCCGCAGCATGCGGTTGCAAATGGCATTGGCCACACACTTGATCTGCGCGCCCAATTGACGACACGATTCAGATTGGTGGTCAATACGCTGTCGGTCGGTAGGACTGTCTCAATACCCATAGTCCTTCAGTCTATCCCCCACAGAGGTGGAAGGCTACTGAGCAAGAAATTGTTTTTTCTTGCGGTAATAGGTGGCGGCATCTTGTCCTTTTGGAACTGGACCCCACATCAATTCGTCAAGTCCGCCTGGTTTTTCGTTGAAATCCGGATCGGCGACTTCAGTTATTGATCCATTCGAATTCACGCGGACAACTTTTTCGTAACAGGCAACGCTGCCGCCAATTGAACCTATGCAAGTCAACAAGAGAAGGCGCTTGCCAACTTTCAAGCACTGAGTGCGATATTGATTCACAGCAGCAGCCGTTCGAGGTCGTTACTTGACGATGTAATCGTGAAGAGACGATCGACGCGCATCATGCGAACGAGATCCGTGAGTTGGATATTCATTCCAGCGAGAACTGGCCGAAGTCCCGCATCGACTGCGCGATTTCGCAGGTCAACGCAGAGTCCAAGTCCCATACTTGAGAGAGAGTTTGTTCTTGAAAGGTCGATGACCAAACACTTTCCTTTCGTTGAGCCTTGGATCACGCGGGAGACTTCAGTCGCAATCAGCGTTGCTTCGCGTGGACCAATCGAAACAGCATCAAGCCGAGCAATAGTGTGCTTGTTCTTGACGCTGACGGTGACAAATGTCGCCGTGGATGTTCCATGAGTTGTTGGGGTCATAAGTTGCTTCCTTTCAATTCTGTATTCGAAATCGGTCTTTGGCAAGTGCTTGATGATCCAAATGTCTGATTTCCTATGGATTCAAGCTGAGCTCTGCGAAGAGATTCGATAAAATCGCCATTTTCAGATGTTCGGTCAATGGATGCCACCCGAAAGCCTATGCGCAGTGCCTCGGCGACGCTGATTGAATCAACCGCTCGGGCGGGGAGAATTCGGCCGCTCTCGGGAACATAAATCACCAGATTTGATTCAGCAAGAAGTTCGGTCAGTCTCGTGGCAGTCTTGAGATCCAATTTCAATGCGTCGCTCATAGAAGTCAGGGTTGTCTCTTTTCCCTGGCGGTAGTGATCGCAAATCCATTTCATTGCGCTGACGGCGATGGCAGGTTCGAATGTGCTTGATTGATGACTCAGAATGCTGCGAATGCGTTCGTGACTGATGAGCGCGTGAAAGAGCGAAGAGACTTGCAATCCAAAGAGCACGATCAGCCACATCGCATAGACCCAGAACATAAAAATCGGAACGAGTCCCAGCGATCCGTAAAGTCGATTGCCCGTGAATGCTTTCTCCATATAAATGCCAAGAAAGCGGCGGCCTAACTCCAATCCAATTGCTCCGACGAGCGCTCCAGTAACGATCGTCTTCCAACGCATTCGTACGGTTGGAATGACGGAGTATGCGAAAAACAGCAACAGAAAGAGCAAGCAGAATCCCAAGATTGGCCGCACGATGACATAGGAGGTGGGCAAAGTAGTTTGTCCATCGACGAAGCCGTGCAGTTCGTTGTCAATCACAGGCAACAATGCCAGCAGAATCGGACCAAGTGTCAACATAGACCAATACACAAGTATTCGTCGATGCCACGGTCGAGAATTCGCAGAACGACAGACGATATTGAATGTATTTTCGATTGCAACAATCAACCATATTGCCGAGAAGAGAACGACAATGACGCCGATGATTCCCAGCGCGGAAAGATCAATCGTGCCAGAGAATCGGACAAGTTCTTCAATCCAATTGCTCAGCGGCTGCTTCTCGACTGTGCTACTTCCTTCTGCCACGACGTTGATTCCGATTTCGTCCAACCCCGCCATTTCGGCGAGGGATTCCACGAACTTCGGGAAATTTTCTCCAGCAAGCGAGCGCGCGGCAAGTGTGGCGACGAACAGCACGGGGATAAGTCCGAAGAGAGTTCGAAAGGAAAGTGCGGCGGCCATATCAGGCGCTCGAACTTCTGCGAGATGCTGGATGCAATATCGAGCAATCGCAATTCCGCGGTTGGATTTTTGCAGGACGTCCACAGTGGAAGTCTATCGGATTGAAGTGCCAGAAACTTTTGGAGGAAGATCAATCATCAAACCGAAGAGCGGGGCTGTTGCAGGAGCATCGCTCGTCAGCGGTGGTCCAGTGACCGTCACGCCACCACGCATTCGCTTCGAGGAGAAAAAATCTTCTCCACTGCCAGCATCGATGAACACACTGAATGAACGCGCTTTCGTCTCATTGAAGTGATACTCATTGCCGCCAGACTCGCCTTGGCTCATACTTCCAAAGCCAACATAATGGTCAGTTCCATCGAGGTCGCAGAACATCGCAAGCGCTTGTTGCGCTGCGGAACCTTGTGAGAGATAAATCCCACGATATGTATCGTCGCCAGCAGCATCTATCAGAAGCGATATCGATGTATCCCAAGCCGCGCCCTGGCCAGCGGAAGTCATTGACCAATATGTGTCATCGCCTGAGATGTCGATCAAAACCCCAACTGCCTGATGAGCGGAGAATCCTTGTGCATAGCGGTTTCCGCGATAGAGATCATTTCCACTTTGATCGAACAGCATTCCAAATCCATAAAAATATCCACCGCCTTGTGCATATTCTCCGCCTTCATATCGATCATTACCGTTGAAATCTGCAAGCAGACCGACGCCACCGGCAATCAGTTGTCGCGCGCCAAATCCCACGCCTTGGCTCATCGCGTATGAAACAGCAGGCGTTCCGTAGACGCTTGGAAAGGCGCCATCAACTCGATACAGATCATCTCCTTTTGTGTCTACAAGTGCCCCGATTCCAAGTGGCCCACCAAGCCCTTGTGAATAGACCGTGCTTTCATACGCGTCACTTCCCGATTGATCGAAAAGAAAACCTGCGCCGAGAATTCCCGCACCCATGCTCCACGCTCCGGTGCGATATCGATCGTTTCCACTTCGATCGATCAGAATGCCGACGCCGAACACTCCAGCGCCGCAGGATAAAAGAGGTCCAGAATATTGGTCGTCGCCCGCGGCATCGTCGATCAGCGATAATCCCAAGATTGCCCCTGCGGGTCCTTGTTGGTCACCACCTTTGTATTGATCGTTTCCAGCGAGATCAATGATCCCTTGATTGCCTGTGTGCAAAGTTGACCATATGTATGCATCATCGCCACCGGGTTCGAAAACTGCCGCGATGCGACCCATGTCATATGTGTTGTTGGCGAGCGATCCCACGACAACCCACCCCAATCCATTTACATCTTGCGCGCCGAGGATTGGCCCGGTAATCGCTGCAGCAATTTCTGCAGGAACTGCTTCAATTTCAAGAGATTTCCAATCTGCTGTGACGCCGAAATCTGCGTCGATATGAGCGAGCGATGATGCCACTGCACGCATCAATCCTTCTTCGCTCATATCCACACTTCGTCTTGCTCGGATCGCAAAGTTTGCAAATCGCTGCGCCGTCGTTGAACTCGGGCTGACCTCATTGGTCAACATCCGCAAAAATTCAAAACACTCGGCCGGCGACGGACGATCTTCAATCGCAGGCGCAAATTTCAAGCGCGGTTCGTTGAGCAGAAAGTCCATCGCAAAGATTGCCCCTTGTGGATCAGCGACTGGAATTCGTCCTTGAAATGGAGCAAGACCTTCAGTTGTTGCGCCAAAACTTTTGCAGACAAATTCGGCGGCGGCACGGTGTGGAGATTGGCGCAATCCATCTTCGGGGGCAAGCGTCAATCGCAGTATCGGCGTTGCTGTCGCCGCAGAAATATTCGCCAGTGCAAAGGGTTGCGCAATCGCCAATCGCATTGGATCAACTATCTTTGCGCCCGGAGCACGATTGCAATACTGGCTGATCGCAGCAAGTACGAGATTCGTCGGCTGGCGAAGTTGATTCGCATCGATCAGTGGTCCTAAAGTTTTCGCACTTTTCGAAGGGTCGAGTAATTCGGCTGCGGCAGCACATTCCTGCAAGAAAGGAAGAACTTGCGCTGGAACTGGATCTTTCGCTTGCGGCGAATCCTGCGCACGCACACTCATAGGCGAAAATGCCAGAACAGAAGCAAATGGGATCATCAACGACAAATGCGAATTTGAAGATTCCTTCATGTTGCAAGCATAGTTCCGCTGAAAAAACGCTACCTTGTGGAGATGCCACGTCGCGGTCAAAAACCAACTCATTCGTTTATCGATGCGTCGCGCGGAACGCGCATTCAGAAGGTGATCGCCGACGCTGGACTTGCATCGCGGCGCGAGGCCGAATCGATGATCACACAGGGTCTCGTGCGAGTCAATGGCGAACTGATCGACGCGTTGCCAGCCTGGGTCGATCCCAGCCGCGATCGGATCACCGTCGATGGAAGATTGTTGCGCCCACCAGAACAACATATCTATGTGATGTTGCACAAGCCACCTGGATTTGTTTGCACAAGTTCGGATCCCGAGGGACGACGATTGGTCACGGACTTGGTTGATCATCCAAGTCGCGCGCGTCTCTATTCAGTCGGTCGATTGGATTTCGATTCGAGCGGCCTTCTCTTGATGACCAACGACGGTGAATTTGCAAATCGCCTCACGCATCCGCGATACGAGGTCTATAAAGAATATGAATTGATGGTCAAAGGAAGTCTTGCTCCCGAAGATGTTGACCGCCTTGAAGAAGGAATTTTTTCGCCAGCCGAAAAGACGCCTGGATCTCGACCACAAGAATCTCATTTGAAGATTCTTCGACGCGATGGCGAACGAACGATTCTGACGATGGAATTGCGCGAAGGAAGCAACCGTCAAATTCGTCAGTTGATGGCGGATCTGGGTCATCCTGTCAAGCGAATGCGCCGAACCCGAATGGGGCCAGTTCGTTTGAGAGGTCTCGCCGTCGGCGCGTGGCGCGATCTCACGCACTCGGAGTTGTCGCAACTTCGGCAAGAAGCATTCGCAGATGTCGCAACGCTTCAGAAGCGGCGCGTGTCGCCATCGAAAAATGTCACGAAAAGCGTTGGCAAGAATTTGCGAACAACTTCGCGCAGGAGTTCGAATCCACAGAGAACTCCAGCCAAAGATTCCAATGGTCGATCGATTCGCGGCAGCAGCTCTAGTCGCCGCTCGGCATCGTAATCGTCGGCCGAATTCATCCTAGAATCGAACAAATGCCTCAATACGAATACATCAGTGAAAGTGACGGCGAAGTGATTGTTCTCTTGCGATCAATGGCGCAAGCCGACGACAAAGTCATCGATCCAGAAGGTCGCGGCAGAAAATTCACCCGCAAGATCAGCGCATTTGGAGTGACCGGAACAAGTTCTCCGGCAACTTCGTCGCATGTCCATGTTGGGAGCTGTTGTCCATGCGGGAAACCCCAGTCTGCGTGTGGCAATCAGTGAATTCCTTGCAACTGCATGGCGTTGATTTTTCTGGAGCCGACAATGGGGGGCTTCATAAAATTCGCATCGCATCATGGAAGTCGCCGACAGAGATCACCGTCGAAAGAGCTGATCGCAAGATGCTTGTGCGAATGATTCTTGAATCGGCGAAGAGCGAGCAGAATCATCTGTGGAGAATTGATGCGCCGGTTGGTTTGCCAATTCAGACAATTCGCGCCCACGGAATCGAAGAGACTTGGCTCGCGAGCGCGCAGTGGTCCGCACAGTTCGGTTCGCCTCGCGCGTGGCGCACGAAGTTGCGTGAAGTTTCCCGTGAAGAACCGCGGCGTAAAACCGATGCCGAGGCGCGTACTCCGATGGCTCCTATGAATCTTCGCGTTTTCAAGCAGACGTGGACGCTCATGTGCGAAGTTCTGTTGCCATTGCATTCAGCAGGAATTTCGATTTCGCCAATGGCATTGACAGGTTCACACACAACGGTTTGTGAAGGTTGTCCTTCCAGCGTTCTGCAGCGTTTGGGTTGGCCGGCAAAGGGATATAAGGGCGAGGGCGAGCCTCCGAGTCGAGTGCGAGCGTTGATCGCAAGGCGACTGGAAGAAACTGGAATTCCGATTTCGAAAGTGATGATGCAGAAGATTATTGAAGACACGGAAGGGGATCTGCTTGATGCGATCATCTTGCTGACTCCGCCAGTTTTTACGGCGTTTCCCGCGGAGGCGATTATCGAAGGCTGGGTTTTCTGAATCACACTCCGCGTGTGTGCGGTTCCCAAATGATCTTGTGAACTTGGACTTGCAATCGGACATTCAGGCCATCCTCCAGAATCCACTGCGCAAGTTGGCGCGGATGCAAGCCTGATGCGCCAAGAATCTCCAAGCCTTTGGGTTGTTCGTGCACCGGCGAAAAAAGCACCGCCCGACAACGCTTGGAAAGATTGTGTTTCGCAGTGACTTCTCTTGCGAATTCATAATCGCTTCGTGAAGACAGCACAAACTTCACTTCGTCATGCGGGCGAATTCGATCAAGATTTGACCAGACCATCCGCGCAGATTCGCCCGAGTCTGGAGTCTTCACATCCAAAATGATGTGCGCTCGCGGGTCGACTGGTTCGGTATCAATCGCCCCAGATGTTTCGATCAACACCGTGCGCCGCGCATCAAGCAGACGGCTGATGAGTGTGTGAACATTTCGCTGTGCAAGAGGTTCTCCGCCAGTGATCTCCACCAGTGTGCATGGGTTCGCCAGAAGTTCGTCGACCAGCGAATCAATCGTTCGTGTCGTTCCTTCTCGAAATGCATATTCAGTATCGCAGTATCTGCAACGCAGCGGGCATCCAGTCAATCGCACGAAAAGACATGGCTCGCCCACCCAAGTGGATTCGCCCTGAATCGAAAAGAAAATCTCGTTGATGCGAAGTGTCATAACCAGTTGAACAGACTAGTGGATGTGCGCTGTGGGCTTGGTCAAGGAGATCGAAGCGACCAAACGCAAACAAAAAAATTGCCACCACTTTTCAGTGACGGCAATTTTATTTTCCACCCGATTATCCAAAATCAATGCCCAGAAGAGGACTCGAACCTCCAAGAGATTTCTCCCACCAGCACCTCAAGCTGGCGCGTCTGCCAATTCCGCCACCTGGGCTTAGAAGGAGGGGGGCGGAGAGTATACGGTCAGCCCGTCCAGGCGGAGAGCAGGGAGGCCAAGTCAATACCGTCGGTGGTTCCATCGTTGTTGATGTCTCCACCGAGTGTTCCCCATCCGCTTAGGAGAATTGCCAAATCTACACCGTTGACGAAAGTATCTTGGTTCAGATCTGAGGCATTAAATGGTGCATTACAATCGATCCCAGAGACTTGGAAGTCATCGACTCCAGCTTCGATAATTGAACCAGGAGTCACATCGCTCGCCACAAATCGAATCTGCATGTTCGCAGTTGGTGTGACAAAGTCAGAGATTCGAAATTGTTTCCTTACCCATAGGTTTGCGTTTTCTGTAACGAGTTCCAACTGCACCCACGAGCTGCCATTATTGTTCGAAATTTGGACCGGCATGGAATCCAAATTTGGAGAGCCACCGGTGTTGTTTGAATACCACCGCCAGTAACTGACTTGCGGGTCATTGATTCCGAGCACGCTGAAAATTGACGAAGTCAATGTTGTTGTGCCGTTGTCAACATCTTGTTCGCCAAGAGCTCCACCAAAAGTGCCTTGACCTGTTACATAGCACAGAGTTCCTGCGACAGTGTGGTCGTCTTCAGGTTGAGCGGCTGTACCATTGGGATCGACGCGAGTCCAGATTCCAGTGGTTGCGTTGTCGCCAGTAGTTGCAGTTGACCATCCAGTGGCACTTTCAAAGGTATCTGAAATAACGTTGACTTGTCCGTATCCGCCAGTTGTTGTGTTGAAGGACGCCGGCGCATTCACTGGACTTGTGGCAATCACATTGGTTGTCGTCTTCGCTTCAAAGTAATAATTCACAGGAATACCACACGCGCTCATAGGAACTTGCGCCGTGTAAACATTCGGCGATGTTTGTGTCATCGCAACACTCTGGAAGGCGGAGGTCCCAGTTCTCCAATACAACTTGCCAGTGTTTGCTTGCGGCTGACCACTGAGAGGGGTGACTTGCACAACGACTGGAAGGCTTGCGTTTGGTGTGGCAAACGATGGGATGCCGTTGGGAGTTGTGATGTTCAAAGGCCCAACCGTTGGTCCTGGAAGTCCGTGCAGCGTAAATCCATCGTTGATTTGGCTGAAGTGAGGCGTTCCGTCATTGATGTTTCCATTGTTGTCATCGAGCGTCAAGTAATCGATGGTG
>SXSS01000148.1 GCA_005792145.1 Planctomycetia bacterium
CTGAGCACAAGAATGTTGTAATTGATCAAGTCTCGCCAATCTTGGACATCGTCCCTCCGCGCGAAGCGCGACGGATAGCCAACTCTACGAATGAGCCAGTGATCGATATGGGACTCGTTCGACACATCGTTGTTGTTGATCCGAATTTCTTGGGAACGCCACTGTGCGCTCAACTGCGTATTTCGGCAAAGCGTGACTTCAAAAAAATTGCGCAAGAGATTGCTGACACGCTGGATCCAAGCTAGATTTTTCTCTGCGCGCAGACTGAGTAGATTCTGGTCGAAGTCTTCGGTGCGAGTGAAGGACAATTGGTTGATTGGCAACACAACATCAAGAAGATCCCCGAGGTCGTATCGGTTGCTTATAGCCATTTCCGCTGTTTACAAGCATGATTTCAATTGGTTTTCCAGCAGACCAGCATCTCTAGCGACATAACTTGACTTTGAAGTTTCTGTCCATCGGTTGCATCTCACGATATTCGCAGCCATCTCGGTAATCTTGCACTATGGCCACGGATCGGCTTGAAGAACGCTCGCGCTTTCAATCATTTGCTGACCTCTATAGAAGTCGGACGATGCTCGTCTTGTTGTTCTTGGGCATTGCAGGCGGCTTGCCGAATGTCCTCGTTACCAGCGTTGCGCAAGCGTGGACATCATCAGTTGGTTGGAGTGTGACTGCAATCGGCGCGCTCACATTCTGCACATTGCCATACGCGCTGAAATTTCTTTGGGCACCGATCGTTGATGGTGTGTCGCTGCCAATTCTTGGACGACTCGGTCGAAGGCGCGGATGGTTGATCTTGTCACAGATTCTTTCGCTCGCTGCGTTGATCGCACTTTCGTTGTGGGGGCCAGTGGCAACTGATCCTCCAAATGGTGTTGTTTGGAAACCAGGCGACTTTGATGCGGCGATTTTTCATAATCGAATATTTTTCGGATTCCTCTGTGCCACCGCATTTTTCTCCGCGACGCAAGACATCGTTGCGGATGCGTTTCGCGCGGACTCGCTTTCGCCGACAGAACTTGGCGCTGGCGCAAGCACATTTGTCACGGGATATCGCATCGCGTTTATGGTTTTTGGCGCTGGCGTTCTGCTTGCTGCCGACGCAATCTCGTGGCGCATCGCATCGGTCACGGCATCCACGGCGATGGTCCTTGGACTTGCCGCAACACTTATCGCGCGCGAACCTGAACTCGTTGGCGTTGTTCGACCTGGCCTTGCAGATTCCGTTGTGCAACCAATTGCGATCTTCTGGAATGTGTGGCGCATTCGAATTATTGCGTTGGCACTCTTTGTCTTACTTTTCAAGTTGCCAGATCAACTGACGAATTCGATCACAACACCGCTGTTGATGAAAGGCCTCGCATATTCAGCCGAATCAATCGGATGGGTTCGGCAGTCGTTTGG
The DNA here is from genome assembly GCA_005792145.1 of Planctomycetia bacterium. GTDB lineage: Bacteria > Planctomycetota > Phycisphaerae > Phycisphaerales > SM1A02 > F1-60-MAGs104. The sequence continues at coordinate 1,408 of SXSS01000148.1, forward strand.
TTTCGCAATGACAATCGTTGGCGCAGGCGCGGGTGGCTTGATGGTGGCGCGTATGGGTGTGATTCGCTGCTTATGGATTTTTGGTTTCGCGCATTCACTCAGTATTGGCGGGTTTTTGATTCTCGCGCTCGTATTTGGCGCGACGGTTCATTCGACACCAACAACCGCGCCGCCGATTTGGGCGCTTATGCCAGCGATCGCAGTCGAGAACATCGTGATTGGAATGGTGACGAGTGGATTCGTTGCATTCTTGATGGCGATTTGCGATCGTCGATATACCGCCACGCAATACGCGCTCTTGACGGCGATCATGGCCGCGGGAAGTTCCGTCGCAGGCGGTATGAGCGGCGCGCTCGCTGAACGCTTTGACTATCCCTTGTTCTTGGTCATCGCGATGTTGAGCGGAATCCCAGGCATACTTCTGATTCCATTCGTGCGGCTATCAGCCCAAGCCCCGCGGGATTCGTAATTCAGCTTGATGCTGATGGCGCATGCGGTTCATACACTGCGTCCGTGCTCCCTCACTTTCAAATGAATGCGATTCGCTATGAAGAGTTCTGCAAAGACATTCTTCAGCCGCTCGCGTGGCCCGTGAAGCAATCTGTTTCTGTCGAAGTTGCGCACTTTGCGTCGCGTGTGCCGATCACTGATGCTGTGCGCGCTCGTACCAAGCACGCCGAAATTGGTTATCGATGGGGACCGATTTGGAGTACTGCATGGTTCCGCGTTCGTGGAAAGCTCACGGCGGATTTTCGCAATCATCGTGCGCTGCTGAGATTTTCCAGCGGCACCGAAGCGTGTGTTTGGGTTGGCGGCACGGCGCATGCGGGGCTCGATCCATACCACGACACCGCGCCGATTCTTCCCCTTGATTGGCGAAGTGCTCAGCGCGCTCGCGGCGGCGAGAAGATTGACCTATGGATAGAAGCCGCGTGCAATCTTCCACTCGGGGCGACAACATTCTGGTGGGATCAACCAGAGCAACGCGCGCGCTGGAACGAAGCGAAACCTGGCCGGCTTGAGTGCGCAGAAATTGTGGCAATCGATGAACCGCTCTGGCAGTTCTGTCAACGCTTCGATTGGTTGCGACGAATGCTTTCGAGTGGTAACGCGGAGCAATCGCGCACGAACGACATTGACGAAGGACTCAACGAGATCGTTCGCGCGATTCCTGCGGGAAGTGCGACGCGCAAGGATGTTCTCGCACAGCGAGGCACGCTTGATCGATTGCTGAAAGGTCGCGATGGTGGTGAGCGCGCCACAACTTGCGTCGCCATTGGTCATGCGCACATTGATACCGCGTGGCTTTGGCGCATCGACGAGACTCGGCGCAAGTGCGTGCGCTCGTTCGCGACAGCGCTGCGAAACATCGAACGCTTTCCAACCTTTCGTTTTCTCTGCAGTCAGGCCCAGCAATATCAATATGTCAAAGAGGAATGCCCGAAACTCTTTGATGGCATTCGCGCGGCAGTGAAAGCTGGCAAGTGGGAACCTAACGGCGCAATGTGGATCGAGCCTGACTGCACCGCGCCAAGTGGCGAAAGTTTCATTCGCCAGATCACGCATGGCACAAGTTGGTGGAAAAAACAATTTGGATCTTCAGCGCCGCAGAGATTTTTATATCTGCCAGATACTTTTGGATTCCCAGCGTGCCTTCCGCAAATCATCTCCAAGGCTGGACTGGACACGTTCATCACCAACAAGATCATCTGGAGCGATACAAATCGCTTCCCGCATGTGACATTTCAATGGCGTGGACTTGACGGCACCGATGTGCTAACGCATCTCACGCCGGGGCATAATTACAACAGCGATTTTCTTCCAGCGGATTTGCAACTCGCCGATGCAAATATCGAGCGTCAAGACAAAGGTCGCACACGGACATATTTGCAACCATATGGTTGGGGCGATGGAGGCGGTGGCCCAGATCCGATGCAGATCGAGCGAACTCGCAGCGCATCACAGTGCGAAGGAATGCCCGCCACAAAATATGTAAAAGCGGGGGATTTCTGCCAGATTCTGCATCAAGAAGCCCAAGCATGCGCTCGACGAGGAACCGAAATTCCTGTGTGGGATGGGGAACTCTATCTCGAAGCGCACCGAGGCACATACACATCGCAGCGTTGGATCAAGCAAGCGAATCGCAAGGCCGAGCAACTTCTTCGCCAAGTTGAAATGCTCGCGGTGCTTGCGCCACTCGCGCGTGCGCAAGAGCGAGCATTGCTCGTCGAACTCGACGCGCTATGGAAAATTGTTTTGCTCCATCAATTTCATGACATTCTTCCTGGATCGAGCATCGGTGCGGTCTATGACGATGCACGCAAGGCGATGGGTGGCGCCGTCAAGCAACTGACCGCGCTTCGAGATGCTGGACTTTCACGCGCAGCGCAAAGAGTTGGGGGCGCGAAAAGTGACCGTGTTGTTTTCAATCCCGCAAGCAATCCGACTATTGAAGCACCAGCATGCGCTGTCGCAGTGGCCCACGCTTTGACGAAAGATGAATCGCTGCACGCGACATCAACGGAACTTTGCAACGCGCTCATCACTGTTCGCTTTGACGCGCTTGGTCGCATCACGCAGATCAACACGCTTGATGGAAAAGTGCAACCAATGCGTGGTCGTGCTTTCAATGAACTCGTTCTCTATGAAGATCGTCCACGCAGATGGGAAGCGTGGGATACGGACAAGGAATATCTTCAAAAACCAACACCAGTGATAACCCGATGCACGATGAAGGCGAGTGTGCGAGGTGGTGTGGCGACAATGACTGTTGCGCGCAAACTTGCAACGCGCAGCACTATTGTGCAGACATATGAATTACAACCATGGAGTGATGTCATTCTCGTTCGTACTCGATTGGACTGGCGCGAGGATCGCACATTGCTGCGCGCACTTTTTCCAACAAGACTTCGTACACGCACTGCTCGCTTCGGCACGCAGTTCGGACACATCGACCGTGACTCTCACCGCAATACAAGTTGGCAGAGTGCGCAGTTCGAAGTTCCCGGTCACGACTGGATGACATTGAGCGATGATGCGACTGCGTTCTGCGTGATCGACGATGGCATCTTCGGCAAGAGCGCTCATGGTGGAACGCTTGGGCTGACGCTCGTCAAGAGTCCAAACTTTCCAGATCCAAAGTCTGATCGCGGCGTGCATCAATTTGTTTATGGCATTCGATGTCGTGCGGCTTGGGATTCTTCTGACTGGGCCGCATCTGATCGGCTCAATAATGCGCTTGTTGCAGTTTTGCCCCAGAAACAAAAACAAATTGCTCAGCCGCAGCAGTTTTTGACCATTCAAAGCGTCAGCGGCCAATCCTGCACTGAAATTTCTGCGCTCAAGCCGGCGAGTGATGGCAGTGGGGATGTCATTGTAAGACTTGTCGATCGAACTGGTTCGCCGCAAACTTGTGCGATCAGTTGGATCCGGTTCGCGAAACGCGTGACGCTCTGCGATTTCTTTGAAAGCCCAATCAAGGGCGGCATCCTTCCCGTGAAGCGATCGACGTCAGTCATCCCGATGAAGCCATTTGAAATTATTTCTTTGCGAGTGAGCAATAGATAACAAAATTGCTTTTTAAGTTATTCTATTTGAATGAATCTAAAGGTTTTTTCTTACGTGTTTGCTGTTTGTCTTTTCGCATTCCAAGCCGCTGCGCAAGACGCGCAAGCACCAGCACCACCACAGCCGATTTCTGGAAATCAAGTGGTCGTGCAACTTGTTGGTGGTGATTCTCTGCGCGGTGAACTTGTTTCAGAGACACCAGAGTCGATCATTATTAAGCATGCAGTTCTTGGGCAGATGACGATTGCCCGTTCGAATATGACAAGCATGGTGACGCAGACTGCAAATCCCGCCGCCACACCAAACGCACCTGCCAATGTTGCGGCGATTGCTACTGACATCACCAATGCGAATCAAGCGAGCAGTGAAGCTGTCCTGATCGATTCCGCAAAGGGCGCAGCGACTGGCGCGACTGCAGGTACTGCCGCAGCGGATCCTCCCAAGCCTGTGCTTCCAGTGTCACCCTGGAAATTTGTTCTTGCCGCCAATGCGAATTACACAGACGCTGCAGATAAAATATTTGACTTACGATTTGCGGGAGGAGCGGTCTATGAAATCAAGGATGTCGAAAAGTGGAAACTTGATGCTGAATACTTTTTCAAGACTCTCAACGATGCGACAACAGACAACAACTTGCTTGTGACAAGTGTCTATGACCGTGATATCACCGGAACAGATTGGTTGTGGTTCTTGAAAGCTCAGGGTCAAGCGTCATCACTCGAAGCATGGGAACAACGTCTCTCTGGTTGGGGTGGAATTGGATATCGCTTCTTCAAAGCACCGCCATTCGCACTTGTTGGCAAGGTTGGATTCGGAGCAACGCGCGAATTCGGTGCAGCCAACGAAACATATCCAGAAGGATATTTAGAACTCGATGGCAAATGGGATATCACTGACCGCCAATCGATTCAGGGAAACATTTATATCGCACCGGCTATAAACGATATCAGTCAATACATCAGCATCTCACGCGCGGAGTGGGTTTTGAAAGTTGACCCTGAAATGGGTCTTTCACTTGTTGGTGGTGTTCGGTTTCAGTATCAATCAAATGTCCCAGCCGGGGAGAACGCAACTGATTTGCGTATTTATGCGGGCTTGAAAATGGACTTTTGA
>SXSS01000149.1 GCA_005792145.1 Planctomycetia bacterium
GGCAACTGCGCCAGCGGCGGCATCGACAACCACTCCGAGAATCCTGCAGGTTGGCACGACAACGCGCAAACCTTATTCGTGGCAGCAATCGGATGGAACTTGGACTGGACCAGCGATTCATCTCTGGGAAAAAATTGCCAAAGAAGCTGGCCTTGAATATACATTGAAGGGTTATACATCTGAAGAACTGAATTTTTTCCAACTCAAATCGAATCACGAGGATGGATCGCTTGATGTCTTTGCGAGCGGCATCGAAATCAATGCGAACCAAAACAATGTTTGCAATTTTTCTCAGCCATTTGATGCTGGCGGATATTCAGTTGTCACTCACACTCGAGGAGTCACTCTTCCTCGAGCCATCATCAAACGAGTCATGACTTTCGATGTGTTGGTCTGGCTGATTTTTATGCTGATTGCCACGGTGATTTCGGGGAGCATTATCCGTCTCGTCGAGAAAAAAAATAATCCAGCTCACTTCGCGCATAAAGACTCATTCGTGAACGGCTTGTGGTGGGCGATCAGCACTTTGAGCACAGTTGGATATGGAGACTTTGTACCGAAGAGTCGGGCGGGAAAACTGGTGGGTGGAATTTGGATATTCATCTCCATCATTCTTGTGGCGATTTTTTCTGCGACGATTGTTGCGACCCTGACTGTTGGACAGTTGAGGCCATATTTTAAATCGATTAAAGATATGAAGGCAAACCTTGTGGGGATCATCGAGACTCCAAACAGCCGATATGTCGCGAACAAACTTGGTGTCTTGCCAAGGGTTTACGCCACACCAGACGATGCATTCACCGCGCTTGAAAAGAATGAAATCGAGGGATTTCTGCATCCGACGAACGAACTGCGTGCGTTGCTTAATATTCGAGGGGATTCAGAACTCCTTGTCCTTCCAACCGAGGCCATTCGAGGATTCATTGGTTTTGGGCTGAACAAAAAACTCGACATTGAAACTGAGCGCAAGATCAATTCTGCGCTCATCAAGATCATTGAATCACCAGAGTGGGTCCAGACCGCTCAAACTATGGATTCTTCCACAACTTCGAAGGGATCAAATTGAACGCGACTCGCAACGACCGCCAACTTCTCTTCGGCAATGCGCATGCTCTTATTGGAATGGTCCACTTTCGCGCGCTGCCTGGCACACCTTCTTCCAATATGCGACCAGCGGAAATCATCGCGAAGGCCGTCGCTGAAGCGCGGCAATTGGAATCCGCAGGCTTCGACGCACTGATTGTCGAGAACATGCACGACCGGCCATACCTTGCTGATGCATCAAGTCCGGACACAGTTGCGATTTTTGCCGTGGCGACTGCGGCGGTCGTGAACGCAGTCAAGATTCCAGTTGGCGTCCAGATTCTTTCGGGCGCAAACCTTGCGGCGCTTGCGGTGGCGCAAGCGGCTGGCGCGGCGTTTGTTCGTGCTGAAGGCTTCGTCTTCGCAGCAGTTGCCGACGAAGGTGTATTGGCAAAGGCATGTGCGGGAGAATTGCTCCGCGAGCGCAAGCGTCTCGGGGCAGAATCGATCAAGATTTACGCTGATTTGCGCAAGAAACACTCATCGCACGCGCTGACTGCGGACTTGGATATGGCGGCATGGGTTCGCGCGGCGGAGTTTTTTCAAGCCGACGGAATGATCGTGACTGGAACCGAGACTGCCGTTGAACCAGATGCGGCAGAACTTGCGATGGCTCGTGCGGCGACGAAACTTCCAGTGCTTGCGGGCAGTGGCGCGACGCCAGAAAATCTCGCGCGGATTTTTCGAAGCGCAGACGCGATCATCGTTGGCAGCGCGCTCAAAGTAGATGGTTTATGGTCCAACGAACTCGACCCCGCACGAATCGCTGCGATGGTCCGAGCCCGCGACAAGGTGAAATGATCTTGTGGTGTGTTGCTCCCCACTCGTACGGGCAGGAAGTACGACTGCAGTATTACGATTTGCCCGTAACAATGGCGTGCGCAGGGGCAAGTGCGGAAATCGGCGCGCCAGTGATTTTGAATTATTAGATAAACAAGTTTGCGCTCCCGTGACGATGTAAAGTCTGCTTATGCAAGTATGGCTCAACGGTCGAATCGTCAATGCGCAGGATGCCAAGATCAGCGTCTTTGATAGGGGTTTTCTCTTTGGAGATGGCGTCTATGAAGTCGTTCGTTTTTTTGGCGGAGCGCCGGTTGGAATGGATCTGCATATCGCGCGACTTGGGCGCAGTCTTGCGCTGACTCACATTGAAGGATTCGACGCATCACAAATCGAATCGATCTCGAACGCACTGATCGAAAAAAACGGTTGGCCAAACGCATCAATCTATTTGCAAGTTTCTCGCGGTGCCGCCGCGACGCGGACGCATATGCCCCCAAAGGGACTCGTGCCGACCGTCTTTGCATGCGCATCGGAGTGTGGCGGAATCGAAGATCTCGAAACGCCCACAACCGCATCATGCGCGGTGGTCCAAGACGAACGATGGCATCGCTGCGAAATAAAAACAACGGCACTGCTTGGCAATATTTTGCCGATGCTTGCCGTTGCATCCAGCGGAAACGAAGAAGCCATTCTTGTGCGCGGTGGATTCGTCAGCGAAGGCACAACATCGAATGTTTTCGCAGTCGTACGCGGCCAACTTGTCACTCCGCCAGTTGACACAGCGCCAGAAATTCTCAATGGCGTGATGCGCACTCGACTGCTTGAAGCGTGTGTAAATGCTGGCATTCCCTGCTCGGTTCGACCGATCTCCGAAGCCGATTTGCGCGGCGCGTCAGAAATCATCTTGACCGCAAGCCGCAGAATGTTTTCCGCAGTGACACTGCTCGATGGTCAATCGGTTGGATGCGGGATGATCGGACCGATTGCTACACGAGCGAATGCGGCATTGATCCAACGCTTGCGCCGCGAGTGCGGACTTGCGACTTTCGTCGCGTCGTCGTCCGCCCCTATACTCGCTTCGTGACTGCGATCCTCGCCATCTCCATCGGAAACACCCGCACGCATATCGGCCGTTTTCTTGACGGCGCCGAAGAACTCGACGCAAGCGAGCAAATCCCCAACACCGAAGTCGAACTGATCGTTGAACGCATCGCGCATCACTGGGAGAGTCTCGATGACGACGAAGGCGTTGTCGCACTCGCCAGCGTGAATGATGGGTTTGCGAAGCCTCTCGAAGCGCGCATCTCTGGAAGACTGGGCGTGGATGTCTCTCGCATTGGACGCGATATTGCGCCTGCGATTTCGACGAAGCTTGATCCCAAGGCAAAGACTGGCGTTGATCGTTTGCTCTGTGCGACCGCGGCGTTTCATCGTCTCAAGCAAGCGTGCGTTGTCATCGATGTTGGAACTGCGATTACCGTCGATTTTGTCGATGGTGTAGGCACTTTTCACGGCGGCGTGATTGCGCCTGGTGCGCAAATGCAATTGAACGCACTGCACGAACATACTGATGCCCTGCCTGAGATTCCATTTGCGATACCTGACAACGAACCATACGGTCGCAACACTGAACAAGCGATGCTGCAAGGCGTCTTCTTCGGCATTCGCGGACTTGTACAGCGAATGATCGAGCGTTACGCGGATTCGTTCGGTTCTTTTCCGATGGTCGTAGCAACGGGCGGCGACGCGCAAGCGATCTTGGAGAACGAGGACTTCGTCGATCGCGTTGTTCCAGATTTGGTCTTGCTTGGTATCGCAGTTTCCGTCATCGCTGGATTCGTCGATGAATCAGCAGACGAAGAATAATTCGCAGATCGAAGTGATCTGGGAGACGCCGCGTTCTGCGGGGGCGGTGGCGATCGGCAGATTGAATTCACTTGATGCCACGGCGCTCGATGCGTTGCTTTGCGAATTGATGGGAAGGACTCTGGGTGAAAAATCCGCGCAGAGAGTGGGACAGATTGTCCACGCCAACTTCGCGGACATCGACAATGGATTGATCGTTCGTTTGTCAGAGACAAGTGCGTTGATCATGCCTCATGGTGGGCCTCGAATTGTTGCGCGAATTGATGTGTGGATGCGCAACCACGGAGTCAGCGAGGTGAATGACGCAGTGCCAGCCAATGTGCTCAATGATGCAATTCGCCGCAGTCAACTGGCATATCCCGAAGCACGCTGCTTTCGCGAGGCTCTCGCACTTTCTGCAATTTCGAACGCTGCGAGTGCGCGCGCAATTCCGATCTTGCTTGCGCAGCCAAAGCGAATCGCCGCCGCAGTTGCGCGTGGATGGGTGGTGGATGCGAGTTCGATTTCTCGTGCACAGCGACTTTCTCGATTGCTTCATCCTCCGCGCATTGTTGCAGTTGGCGCGGCAAATGTCGGCAAGTCATCGCTCTTGAATGCAGTCGCTGGCCGCACGGTTGCAATTGCGATGGACTTTGCGGGAACGACGCGCGATGCGGTCGCTGCGCGAGTTGAACTTGATGGACTCGTTGCGGACTGGTTCGATACGCCAGGAATTCGAATGACCGATGATCATGTCGAAGCCGCGGCACAAAACATCGCTGCGAAGTTGCGAACGGGCGCAAGTTTAATTCTCGAGATTTCCGCGCCGGGTCAGCCCTGCCCGCGGATTGATTCTGATGTGCCGAGTATCAAAGTTTGCACGCGCATCGATCTCGATCCCAAACGCGAATCTGCGCAAGCGCGCGAAGCAAGCGTGCATGTCAGCGCGACGCATCGAACTGGATTGGTTGAACTTGCTTGCGCCATCCGCCGCGCGATGATTTTCGATGAAGATTTCGTCAGCGATGAACCGTGGATTTTCCATCCTGATTTGATCGCC
>SXSS01000029.1 GCA_005792145.1 Planctomycetia bacterium
AAAAAAACCTGGGCTCCGCCATCTTTTAGCGAAGCCCAGGTGTTATATAAAGATAACTAACAGTCACGCAGCCATCAGTTGCGTCGGCGACGAGTAGCGAGTCCTGCAAGACCAAGCAGTGCTAATGCGCCTGGGGCCGGAACAAGAGTTCCATTGACATCCACCATGAACCGGCTTGGCGTAGATCCTGGAGGGGTGCCAAAGGCGAAGAACGCCTGGAAAGCTCCACTCGAGCTGTAATTATACATGCCGAAAGCGTTGATCGAAGCTCCGGTTGTCGGGGCGTTCACGACTCGCCAGCCATTAGCGGTGCTCGCCGCATTGACCCCCGTGAACTGGACGCCGATCCACCAACCACCGAAGCCCGCGCTGGAGACGGTTTCCAGATTCAGGGTGACACCTGATACCGCGCCAGAGTTCACTAACTGAGTGACGCTCGCAGTGCCACCGCCGAGCGAAGTGGAGCCATAGATCTCATAGTTGGCGCCTCGACCGTAGTTGGTTCCGTCGAAGGTCATTTCGGCGGCATAGATCTTGATGCCAACATCAGTCAGCGCACCGGCTGATGCGATGCGGCGAATGCCGACGATCGCGCTTTCGAGCTCGAGCTGGGTCTGTCCTGCGCCCACGGCGGTGAAGCAGTTCATATAGGTAATAACGCCCGAACCCGGGTTAAACCGGTTGCCGGTTTCTGTGCCGCCGCCGTAGACCATAGCAGCGCTAGATGAAGATGCGATTGCTAAAACAGCAATAGACGAAGCAACTTTTAGTGACATAAATTTGTTCTCCAAAAATGGGTGAAAAAGGGACATTTCAAGCAAGATTTATTCGTAGGGATACGAATAAACAAAACTGACACCCATTTCCAAACCCCCATTCATTTATAGCCCCAAAACGAGTGTTGTCAAATTTTTTTAAGATTAATTGTTATATTACTGCACCCAAGTCTGGCACTTCTAGTAGCAACTCCCTTTGGAGCGTCAAAAACAAGCAATTTGGTTTGTGGGTGGTGCACTATTGAGGCGGATTCGAATGGAAAGTGCTTGCAGAGATTGACCGTACATTTCGGCTGTACCCTTTTACAGTTTTGATAAATTCATACGCGATGTGGAAAATTTGTCTCTTTTCAGTGGTTCTCGTCGCGGTCAGTGGTCCTTGGTCACGAGCAGATGTGGCGTTGGTTGCTGGAATCACACTGGGACTTTGCGGACTTTCATCTTTTGCAAAGCAGAGCAAAACTGCATCAAAATGGCTCATTCAAATTTGCGTTGTCGTGCTTGGGCTTCGGCTTGATCTTGCAGTTGTGGCACATTCTGCGATCGAAGGTTTATCGCTCGCAGCGGGGACGATCATCGGTGCAGTCGTCCTTGGGTTGTTCCTTGGCAAACTCCTGAAGTGTGGGCGCGAAGTTTCAACACTCGTGACTTCGGGCACGGCGATTTGTGGAGGATCCGCGATCGTGGCGGTTGGCACCGCAATCAACGCATCAACATCGGCAATGGCTGTCGCGACTGGTGCGATCTTCATCCTTAATGCAGTCGGCTTGTGGACGCTTCCGGTGATCGGCCACTCATTAGGGTTGACCGAGGTTCAGTTCGGTCAATGGGCTGGTGTTGCGCTACACGACATTGCGTCGGTCGGTGGAGCATCAAGCAGTTATGGTCCAGTCGCATTTGACACTGCGACAATAGTCAAACTCACGCGAGTGATCTGGATTTTTCCGCTCGCAATCTTCGCAGGTCAGTGGATGCGCCGCGGCGACGCGTCGGTCGCAAAGCCAGCCTTTCCATGGTTCATCATTCTGTTTCTGCTGGCAAGTTGCGTGCGAACTATTTTTCCGCAATTGAAATCGCTTGAAGTTGATGTGATTTTCTGTTCTGGACTTGGCTTTCAACTCGCGCTGTTCTTGATCGGTTCTGGCCTCTCGCGCGAGGCAATCAAAAAAGTTGGATGGCGCGCATTTGTCCAAGCGACCGTGCTTTGGATCATCGTCGCAGCTGGATCTTTAGGTGTTATTTATTGGGGAGTGGTCTAGTATCAATGCTCAGTGATTGAGCCTGATATCACCAAACAGCGGCCAGTTCTCACGCCAGCATTGCGTTGGCTTGTGCGATGTTTGATGGTCGCCTTTGCACTTCTTGTTGTCAATTCGGTCTATCTGCTTTCTGTCTCGACGGCGGGATCGATCACTGGAGCGGATCATCAAACTGTCTTCTCAGTTTGGATGTTTCTCATTCATATCGTCGTGGGTTTGGCGGTCTCGTTGCCATTTTTATGGTTTGGCATCGCGCACTTCTCACGCGGGGCATCTCGGCCCAATCGTGCGGCAGTGCGACTGGGGCTTGTCTCATTTATTGCTGGAATTCTGACGATCATCTCTGGAGTGTTGCTGATGCGTGTCGAATTTGGTTCGATCGCGCTGTCGGTCCGTGGACTCGCGACGAGAGAAACACTTTGGTGGTTTCATGTGGGCGCGCCTGCAATTTTCGTCTGGATGTTTCTTCTGCACAGACTTGCTGGACCGCGCATTCGCTGGCGAATGGGTGGACTGCTTGCTGCGATTGCAATAGGTACTGGAGGCGCGGGATTTGTTTTGCACGACACGCTGACAGGAAAGTCCAAAGAATCAAAGCCGACAGCGGGGGAATCATATTTTCAACCTTCGATGGCGCGGACCGACACAGGATCATTCATCCCCGCTTCAAGTTTGATGCAGAATGATGAGTGTTTGACCTGCCACGCAGATATTTATCAATCGTGGTCGCACTCGGTGCACGCTGCGAGTTCGTTCAATAATCCAATGTATGCATTCAGCGTGCGTGAAACTCGCCAACGCGCATTTGCCCGCGAAGGCAATGTGCAAGATGCTCGGTTCTGCGCTGGATGCCATGATCCCGTGCCGTTTTTCTCTGGCGCATTCGAAGAATCTCGCTGGGACGATCCAAACTATGACGCCGCGCACGATCCAGTCGGCGCAGCGAGCATCACCTGCAATGCATGTCACGCGATCTGCGAAGTTGGCGCACCCGGCGGCGCGGTCAGTGGCAATGCTGATTATGTCATCGCACAGCCTGCGGAATATCCATTCGCGCAAGCGGAGAATTCTTTCTTGCGCTGGATCAATCATCAACTCATTCGTGCGCGCCCACAGTTACATAAGAGAACTTTCCTCAAGCCCGAAGTCCATCGCAGCACAGAGTTCTGCGGGACGTGCCATAAAGTTTTTCTTCCAGAAGATGTCAACGATTATCGCTGGCTTCGAGGTCAAAATCATTACGACTCATTTCGCTTGAGTGGCGTCTCTGGATTTGGCGCGCAGAGCTGGTATTACCCCGCGAAGGCGGAGACAAACTGCAATGGATGTCATATGCAGGCCTTGCCAAGTGATGATCCCGCAGCGAAGCCACGAGGTCCGCTTGGGCAACTCGCAGTTCTCGATCACGGGTTCGTCAGTTCCAATACGGCGACTCCAATGCTGTCCAATCTGCTTGATGCCGAGAAAGTTTTTCCAGCGTGCGAAGCATTCAATGAAAAGGTGATGCGTGTTGATCTGATGGGAATTCGAGATGGCGGAGAAATTGACGGCGCGCTGACCGCGCCACTCGGCCCGTCGATTCCAACGCTCGTTCGAGGGCAGCGATATTTGTTGGAAACTGTCGTGCGTGCAGTCAAGATGGGTCACGAATTCACCCAAGGAACCGCTGATAGCAACGAAGTTTGGCTCGATGTCGATGTGCAATCTAGTGGGCGATCGGTTGGTCGTTCAGGTGGGATGAACTCTGTGGGCGGCGTCGATCCGTGGAGCAAGTTTCTCAACGCGTATGTCATCGACCGCGAAGGGAATCGAATCGAGCGCCGCAATCCACAGGATATTTTTGTCACGCTCTATAACAATCAAGTCCCTCCTGGCGCGGCGGATTTGACGCACTTCGCATTCACCGTTCCTGAGGATGCTGGCGACGAGCTGAAAATCAAAGTGTCGCTTCGATACCGAAAATTTGATCTGACATATTGGCGCGCAGTGATGGGACCAGATGCAATCAACGAACTTCCTGTGATGACACTCGCCGAAGATGAGGTTGTCTTTCCAGTCGCCGCAGTGCGCGGCGAAGCGAAGACAGTTGCACAAGGCCAAGCCGAGCCAGAACCGTGGATGCGTTGGTACGACTATGGCATCTCGCTTTTTCGCCAAGGCGAACGCGGCGGTGCGAAGGGAGATTTGCGACAATCTGATTTCGCCTTCACGCAGGTCGAGCGACTTGGTCGAGCGGAAGGTTCGATTGGCCGCGCGCGCACGGCGTTGAAGGAAGGTCGGCTCGATGATGCATCGCAATACCTCCGCACGGCCGCGGGAAGCACGCCGCCCGCATATCCGTGGAGCATTCGTTGGTTCAGCGCGTTGGTCAATCGACAAAATGGCGCGATGGAAAGTGCCGTTGCCGATTTGGAAGCGTTGATTGCGTCGGAATTTCCAGAGGCCGTCAAGCGAGGCTTCGATTTTTCCAAGGATGACCGCGTTCTTGTGGAACTTGGCAATGTGTTGCTCGAAATGGCGCGCGCTGCCGACAAAAATCCTGGTCAGGCGAGTGCGTCAAGTGGAGATCTCAATCCATCGGCGATGCGCAATCGCGCGAAAGATTTGGCAAAGCGCGCTCTTGATATGGATCCAGAGAGTGTCGCCGCGTGGTACCTGCTTGCACAGTCGCAGTCGGAACTTGGTGACGAACCCGCGGAGATGGCCGCACTTGCACAGCATGCGAAGTTCAAGCCAGATGAAAATGCCCGTGACAGCGCGGTCAATCTCGCTCGCATTCGAGATGCGGCGGCGAATCATGCCTCTGAAGCGATCGTGATTTATGACCTCAATCGACCTGAACGATTTGAAGGCACGCTCGCAAAATGAATTGCACTCCATGAAAAGTCCCGGCGAAGAAAAAATCAATCGGGCATTTCGGATGTCCGGTTCAGTGATCGCATTGATGGTGGCCATTGGAGCGGGCGCATACTTCATCAGTCGCATTCCAAAGACACGCAAGGTCGATTTGACTCCAGCCCCAGGCGCGGCAAATGTCAAAGATGCGCGCCTCAGCAAAGCCGCTCAGCAACCGCCTGTTCCATTTGTCGATATCGCCGCAGCAAGCGGGCTTGTCTTTACCCATAAAAACGGCGCAAATGGCGGGAAATTGTTGCCCGAAACAATGCTGGGCGGTGTCGCGGTTTTTGACGCCGATGGCGATGGTCGTCAAGACATTGCATTTGTCTGCGCAGCGCCGTGGACAGCCGAACCCTTCGCATCGCCTCCAGTCGCAGGCTCATCGAGCGTTCAGCTTTTTCTGAATACGACTTCGAAAATTCCTGGTTCGACGATTTCATTTGTGCGTGTCGTTGATTGCGGACTGAGCAGCACTCTCTTCGCTATGGGAATTGCGGCGGGGGATTATGACGGCGATGGTCGCGTTGATCTCTATGTCACTGGTGTTGGCGCGAACCAACTTTTCGCAAACAAGAGTTCAGCGAATGCGCCGAAGTTTGTCGATGTCACACAGTCAGCGGGAGCTGATCCAAAGTGGAATCATCCACGCTGGGGAACATCAACAGGATTCTTCGATGCTGACGCCGACGGCGATCTTGATTTGATTGTCGCCAATTATGTTCAGTGGTCTTTGGAGATCGACAAGCGTGTCGACTTTCGATTGGCGGGCTTGGGCCGCGCATATGGTCCTCCAACGGGATTTGAGGGCGACGATCTTCTCTATCTTCGCAATCTCGGCGATGGCACTTTCGAAGACGCAACGCAATCGGCGGGATTTGCAGTTCGCAATTCACTGGGAAATCCCATTGGAAAAGCGCTTGGCGTGATCTTTATCGATCCCGATCAAGATGGTGACCTTGATGTGGTGGTCGCAAACGACACAGTCGCCAATGGATTTTTCGTCAATGATGGGAAAGGGCATTTCACAGAACGCGCCACATCGAGCGGTTTGGCGTTTGACCGCAACGGCGCGGCGACTGGCGCGATGGGAATCGATAGCGGATATTTGCGATCGCTCAATCAATCAGGCGCAACGGATCTCGCTATCGCAATCGGCAACTTTGCCAATGAACCAGATTCGCTTTACATCTCACGAGGCGCAACCTGCAACTTCTCCGATGACGCGGTTGTCGAAGGGCTTGCAGCACCAACACGCGCGGTGCTGACATTCGGTTTGCTGCTGACGGACATCGATCTTGATGGCGATCTTGATATCGCGCAAGCCAACGGTCACATCGAAGACGAAATCAATCGGATTCAGCCCTCGCAGACTTATGCTCAGCGCGGTCAATTGTTCATGAATAGCGGGCCTGCCGCTCCGTGCTTTATCGAATTGCCTGCGAGCGCAATTGGAGATCTTGCGACGCCGCGCGTTGGTCGTGGACTTGCTGCTGGCGACTTTGATCTCGATGGAGATTGCGATCTTGTCTTGACGCAGGTTGGCGGTCCGGTCGCACTACTTCGAAATGATCGGGTGAATCACAATCATTGGCTTCGAGTCGAATTGAATCCATCCTCAATTGGCGCGCAAATTGAGCTGGAATCTGGTGGAACGCTGCAGCGAAGATTGGTTTCGCCCACTCGTGGATATCTCTCGCAGAGTGAACTGCCAGTTGTCTTTGGACTCGGCGCGGCGGAGAAAGTCGATCGAATGACCGTTCGCTGGCCAAGCGGGCAGATTCAGAGTGTGCCAGTTGATCGAGTCGACAGCGCGATCATTGTGACCAAGCCTCGCTCGCCGCAATAGTTTTGCGCGGCGGA
>SXSS01000150.1 GCA_005792145.1 Planctomycetia bacterium
CACGAATTGCATCAGCGTGTAACTGATCATCGTGATGACCGTCGGCCACGCAAGCGACCACACTTCGCTCGCAGAGCGAACTGCTGTCTTGACTTTATGAATTGGCATAAGTGATCTTTTTCAGTCGATGACTTTGGAGAAGACTCTCTGCAATCACAGGTCGATCGTCACCATATCGCTTTCGCGTGAAAGCGAAGCTGGCGGATGATGGACTTGGTCGCAGAACATCGCCAATCCGGTGACCAAAGACATTTCGTGTCGCACTTGATCGGCGTCATAGATGGTTGTCTTTCCACCTAAAAGGCGCATGGCAAGATCGAGAGCGATCTGACCTTCGCACTTTGCGTAATCCACTGGTTGAATGGCGCGCTCAAATGATTGGATTCGTCCCTTCGCATTCTCGAAGCATCCTGATTTTTCAATCCATGTTGCAACAGGCAAGAAAACTTCAGCGGATGGTGTCAGTCGATTTGCCAAAGTGTCCAACAAGACGAATCGCCTCGTCGAAAGAGCGCGAAGAAATGGCTCTGTGGTCCACTCACTTGGATAATTTCCAGTGATCAGCGCAACTCCCGCACCAGCAGTTGTCAGAGCGGCAAGAAATTCAGTCGCATCGCACACAGCTGGACTTCCAGCGGCGATGCGTCGCGCGGGTTCGGCAGCGGCAAGCGCGGCAAGAACGCGGCGAACTCCCCGAGCATTTGGGGCTTTTTCAGAATGAATCGTGTATCCCCCAACAAGCGTGCGATCCTCTCCAGACTTTGGAACTGGGCCAACACCGAGAACTGCGGATGGATCGATCGCAAGCGCCATTCGTCCAAGCAAAAACGCATCTTCACAAGAGAGCATCGGGCTGACCAACAATGCGATGCGGCCATTTCGTGCGCCAGTTTGCAAGACTTCCACTGCGCGATCCATCGCAGTGTTCCATGCTTGCTCAGGATCGACGCGATCAAACTCCGCGACTCCGCGCACAGCAGGAATCGTCAAACGATTTTCGCTGTGGACGAATTTCCAACCATAACGGACCTCATCGGTGATCCACCAATGATTGACATCTACATTCGTCCGAGGCTTCAGTCGATAGACAATCCCCTCGTTGTGCTCGATAGAAATATTGTCACCACTTGCAGTGATGCCATCGATCGAAGGAGTCTTCTTCAGAAACCACACGCGCTGCTGAAAGAGAAAATCTTTGTCCAAGAGCGCGCCAACTGGGCAGAGATCGACCACATTTCCTGAAAGCTCATTATTGAGCGGCATTCCTGGAAAAACATCGATCATTTCGGTGCCACCTCGACCCTCGACCATCAACTCATGAGTCTGAGTGACTTCCTTGGTGAATCGCACGCAACGAGTGCACATGATGCATCGATCGCTATACAGAAGCACATGTTCGCCAACATCCTTCTTGGGATTCTTGATCTTGTCTTCTTCAAAGCGCGATTGACTTCGACCGTATTGATATGAGTAATCCTGAAGATAGCATTCGCCCGCCTGATCGCAGACAGCGCAATCGACTGGATGGTTGATGAGCAGATACTCCATCACGGCTTTCTGATTGGTGATCGCCTTTGGACTATCGGTATAAACAATCATGCCTTCGCTAGCTGGCGTGTGACATGTCGGCATCAACTTTGGAATTGCCTCAAGCTGACCTGTCTTTGCATTGGGCTGCCAAATTTCCGCGAGACAGATGCGGCAGTTCGCTGGCACCGACAATCCTGGGTGATAGCAATAATGCGGAATCTCGATTCCATTTTTCGACGCAACATCGATGATCGATTGACCTTTTTCGAAATCAAGAAGGACGCCGTTTATAGTCAGTTGTGGCATTGGTAAAAAACGCACTATGCGTGGGTCGATATCGTAGCGAGAGAACGACGAGTGGATCAGCGTGTGACGAATTCGATTTCGACCGCCCCAGGCACAAAATCGATCCGTAGCACTTCGACCTGCCTTCCATCGCCAAGTTTGAAAATCTTCGGCAGAACCAGGGTGTTTGCCCCATCCCCTTCCAACAATTCCGTCGCTAACTGCGCCCCCGCAGGAACTGGGAGCAAACCAATCGCCCCCCACCCCGGCACAAGTCTGATTTGCCCCGCCTCAACCTGTGCAGTGAACGAACCACTCCAAAATCGATCCTTCATTGCGATGCTGATCGTCGCCAACTGCTCATCGAAGTGAACTTGAGCAGCCGCCCCTTCGATTGGCCACGCCAAAGTTGGATCGTGTTCGGTCCACTGCGGCAGTCGACGAACGATCCACGAATTGATATCGATGTCGTGAATGCGAATTGCCCACGGCTCTCCCGCGGGTCGAACACGCGCGATTGCGGATGCGAGGTTCTGTTCCAAATCTCGTCCGCGTCGATCACTTTCAGGATCTGCGGCGAGTGCGGTTGGATCGAGCCATGTGGACGGAGCACGCGTGGAAAGAAACCATCCGACGGCAAGCAAAATTATCAGCGACGCAACAATCCACAACGCAATTCGAGTCGAGCGTTTTATGACCGCCGCCTTCTCACTCACCTGCTCGGTCGTCTGCTCACTCATCGAATGCCGTCACGCACACCGTGTCGTTCTGACCACCGAAGCCAAACGAATTGGAGAGGCAAGTCCTCACGCGCGCTGCGCGTGGCGTGTTGGCGACATAATCCAAATCGCATTCGGGATCGGGATTGGAGTAGTTGATCGTTGGCGGCAACATTCCACGGTGAATCGCCATAACGCATGTGATGAATTCGACCGCGCCCGCAGCGGCAATCAAATGCCCCAGCATGCTCTTGACCGAACTCATCGGGATTTCTCGAGCAAGTTCGCCGAAGACACGCTTGACTGCAAGCGTTTCGATCGAGTCATTTTCTTTCGTACCAGTTCCATGTGCAGAGATGTAATCCACCAACGGTCGACCATCCGCACCGCGCGCATGGGGATCGATTCCCGCTTGTGAAAGCGCTTGCAACATCGCTGCTGCCGCGCCGCGACCGGTGGGCTCGATGTCCGTGATGCGATACGAATCTGCGCTCGAACCAAAGCCAATCAATTCTGCAAGAGGCTTTGCCCCGCGTGCGCGCGCGTGCTCGAGCGTTTCAAGAATGACCATACCCGCGCCTTCACCCATCACAAATCCACCGCGCGTGAGGTCGAATGGACGACTCGCTTTGCACGGATCTTCCTTGCTTGTGCTGAGCGCGGTCAGACGATTGAATCCTGTCACGCCAAGAACATGAATCATCGTGTGCGCGCCGCCAGCGATCATCACATCGGCTTCGCCGTGTCGAAGAATGCTGACCGCTTCGCCGATTGCCTGCGTGCTTGCAGCGCATGCAGTCAAACAGTTGTATGCGGGTCCGCGCGCGCCAAATTCTCGTGCGATGTGCGCGAGTGGCATATTGGGTTCTTGCTCAATTTCTCCAGCAGAATTGAGAATTCGAAGCCCGATTTCAGCCCACTTCGCGCCGTCGGTCTTCCCCGTTTGCGCATCCCACGCTTTCAGATTTGCGGCAAGATAATTGGGAGTATCGATCACGCCCTCGCCCGCGCCGAGATAAATGCCCACGCGTCGCATATTGCGTGCGGTCTTCACATCAAGACCCGCCTGACGCCACGCTTGCACAGCAGCGCCAAGTGCGAACTGCGAATTGATCCCCGCATGGGCGTGCGCGGTTGGGTCTTTGAGCAGCACATTCACATCGAAGTTTTTCACCTCGGCGGCAAATGAAGTTGGAAATGTGCGCGCATCAAAGCGAGTGATCGGCGCCATGCCAGAAGCTCCACGCATCAGCGCCGCCCACACAGTTTCAAGATCGTGACCAAGCGGCGTGACCCAACCCATTCCACTGACAACAACTCTTTCGCTTGGGGATCGATCGTTTCGCGCGCTCATGCAGGCCTCCGAAGAATGATTGCCGCACTCTGCCCGCCCATACCTGTTGTCGTGACCAACACGCTTGAGATTTTTGCGCTGCAAGATGGACGCGCATCGGCGTCGACACCGAGTGCTGCGGATCCAGAAGTTGTAAGCCGCGCAGGAAGTTTTTGTTCGTGAATGCACTGCGCTGCGACAGCCGCGGCAAGCGCACTCGAACCCGCACCACAAATTCCGATCTGTGGCGCGAGCGTGATCAAAGGAATCTTCGGCAATCGATCACCAAAAACCAATCGCAGGGCCTTCGCTTCGACAGCGTCGACATTCAAGATTCCGCTGCCAAGTGGAATGATTGCGTCGATTTCGCTCGCGTTCATTTTCGCATTTTCCAACGCATTTTCAATCGCGGCCGCGATGTCTGGCGCAGCATCCGAAAGATCGACTCCAACCGTATCGATGCAAGCGCATTGACTTGCTGCAAATCCAGCGAGTTCTGCGAACGCTTTCGCACCACGACTTTTCGCGCTATCGAATCCTTCGGTGATCAAGATCGCGCCACCTTCGCCAAGAACCGTTCCAGTTGCACGCGGATCAAATGGACGGACTGCGCTGATGCCATCCGCGCCAACAGGCACTGCTGCCAAACGATTTGCAAAAGTCTGACGAAGCAACCCCATATAACTGACTTTGCTTTCGCCACCACCAGAGAGGCACGCATCAGCATCACCTCGGCGAATGACGCGCATGGACTCACCAATAGAAAGTGCGCCGGAAGATTCCGCGCAGGTCAGCGTGTTGGAAGGTCCTTGGCAATCGTGAATAATCGTGACGTGACACGCCAACATATTTGGCAGATACTTCAACAACCAAAGCGGGGTCAAATTATTCATCCCCGCTCTTCCCCACTCGCCTGGATCGAATCCGCCATCAGCATCTCGACAGTTCAACATCGCGCTTGCGAGTTCGTCAGAATCTGCGGGAATAAGCCCAGCTCCGATATGACACCCAACTCGCTCAGGCGCAATTGTGGGAGCAACACCTTCGGCGGTTGCGCGTGTGGTCAAACCTGCGGAGGCGACAGCCGCTGCAGCGGCGGCGACGGCAATCTCTATATCACGAGCCATCACCTTCGTCGCCTTGCGATAATTTTTCGGAACGACACTTCGAATATCAAGTTGCTCTGGCAGAATCGTCGCCGCAACCGTCGTCACGAATCCAGATGGATCAAAGGCGGTGATCGGTCGAATTGCAGATGCGCCGCTGCACAGT
Organism: Planctomycetia bacterium; assembly: GCA_005792145.1. Classification (GTDB taxonomy): domain Bacteria; phylum Planctomycetota; class Phycisphaerae; order Phycisphaerales; family SM1A02; genus F1-60-MAGs104. The sequence continues at coordinate 5,140 of SXSS01000150.1, forward strand.
CCCGCCCAGAGTGGATCCATACCAATACCGAATCCCGACATGGGACCGACTCCAGTAATGACGATGCGTCGAGTTGATTTGGACATTGGGAGGGATGAGAATATCGAAAAATCTCTCGGGTGAATATTGGTCACATACGCCGAGCAACCAAGAGAGCCATCTCCAAAGCCTGTTCATAATTGAGCCGAGGATCGAGCGTCGATTGATATGCGCGCGATAAATCGGAATCGACCAACCCTCTCGCGCCGCCCGTGCATTCGGTCACATTTTCCCCAGTCAATTCGAAGTGAACGCCACCAAGAATCGAGCCCTTCATCGAATGCACTTCGAATGCTTGCTCCAATTCCGCAAGAATGTGAGCAAACTTTCGCGTCTTGACCGGCACTTGGGTTGCTGAGTCCGATTGCACCATCACGGTGTCGGTATTTCCGTGCATTGGATCGCAAACCCAAAGCACAGGAATCTTTGCCGCGGCAATTGAATCAATAAACTTCGGCAGCGACTCCGCAATATTGCGCGCGCCAAGCCGATGAATGAGCGTGATTCGCCCCTCTTCACGGCGAGGATTCAGAGCATCGCAAAGATCGACCAAGTCGCGAGGCGATCGATCACCGCTGACTTTTATGCCAATGGGATTTTCGATGCCTCTGAGATATTCAACATGCGCGCCATCAAGTTGACCAGTGCGTGCGCCAAGCCACGGAAAGTGCGTCGAAAGATTCCACCATCCATCGCGTCGAGGAACATTTCTAGTCTGCGCTTCTTCAAGATCAAGCAAGAGACATTCGTGGCTTGTGAAGAAATCAACGCGCTGCATTTGATGGACGCGCACTCC